>CAZJPU010000001.1:0-23591 GCA_964548105.1 Candidatus Woesearchaeota archaeon
TTATTAAGAAACTAATACATACCAAAATCATTAATATTAAAACACTCTTTTTCATGGAAATATAATAAAAAAGAAGTTTATAAAATTAATTAATAGATTGAAATTTTGTATGATAAAAATAATTTAGTAATAAAGAATTATTTAGAAAATTATTTTGTTTAAAATTTTTCAGTTTTTAATATTTTTTTAAATTTTTCTATTTTCTGGTAAGTTTTTGCTGCTTTTGCATTTTGATTATTTGCGAGTTGTGTGCTCATAAGGGTCTCAAAGTTTTCAATTTTTGTTAAAAGTCTTGCTCTTGCTTCTGATGTTAGTTCTTCTACATTTCCTTGATCTCTCCATTTTTTCCAGATTCTTATTAGTGTTCCATCTAAGATAAAGAGAGCCACACAGAAAACTATAATTATCCCATAAACCATAATACCATAGCTTTGAGTAAGAACATTATTATCTCTTATATTTAACATAAGTAAAACAAAAGTAACTGCTCCATATGAAATCCATCCTATTTTTCTTATCACAGGATTTTGATCCATTAAAATCCATGTTACTAAAAGAAATGGCATAAATAATGCAAGGAATGCTACATAAATACTAGAAGGAAATGCAATAGCACTTATAAGAGATTCAGGTATAAATCTTACTCCTAATGCTGCAACAAACACTCCTATCATAAAGTGTACTCCTCCACTATTTCCAAGGACTCCTGCTTTTTCTAATAATCCATAAGTTGCTGCAACAACTAAACAAAACAAAAGAACTCGTGTAACTAAATCTCCTCCTGTTAACTTATCACCTGGCGTTCCAAGAATTCCTTTAAAAATAGGTCTACCTATTGCAGTAATCATTCTGATCATCATATCAACTGCCTTTTCAACATTTTCTGCTGCTTCCTCAGTGCTTTGTTCGAGGTCACTAGTGTCTTGTGCAATAACAAAACTTACAGTAAAAGAAACTAATAATATTACTAATAAAGATAATCCTAAGACTTTATTTGACACTCTTTTCATATAATATAAATATATTTCATATTTATAAATGTTTTGTAATTTTTAGATAATGTTTTTTTTATTTTGGGAGAAGGTTTTATAATTTTTTGATGGTGTTTTTTTGGAGATATTTTTTTGGAGATATGAAATATCTAGGGTGAAAGTATTAAGGCACATATAAAAATATTTATAAACTCTTATTTCTTAGCAAATCTATGAATAAAAAGAGATTGGTGTTATCAATAGTAGGTTTGTTTATTTTAGTAGTTCTTATTAATCATGTTTCTGCTGCAACACTTGCTGAAGAAATGAATAAGTTTATTGAATCTGGTAGAGATGTTATGGAACCAGTTACTCTTCTTCTTTTTGGACCAACTGAAACAGGAGAAGATGTATTTGCAAAAGTTTTATTTTTTCTTGTATTACTTTCATTAGTTTATGTTGCAACAAAACAAGTGCCTTTTTTTGATGATGAAGGATGGGTTCATTGGTCTGTTGTTATTGGAGTTTCTGTTTTAGGGGTAAGATTTTTTACTGCAGGAATGATACAAACAATACTTCTTCCATATGGAGCAGTTGCAATTGCATTATCTGCTGCAATACCTTTTGTAGTTTATTTTATTTTTGTAAATATAGTTTTAAAAGATAGGCAATATAGAACTATAAGAAAAGTTGCATGGATATTTTTTGCTGTGATATTTATAGGATTATGGATTACTAGGGCTGGAGACATACCTGGAAAGTCAATATATATTTATCCAATTACTATTGCTTTGTGTTTTATAATGATTATGATGGATGGAAGTTTTCATAGAATGATGAATCGAATGGATATTGATAAATATCAATCGCTTACTAAATCAAGAGTAATTCGAGGTATAAAAAAAGAAAGAGCTGAGATTGATGAAGAATTCCGTAAAGGACTTATGGAGCCTAGGGATTATAGAAAACAAATGATGAAACTTAATAGAAGTCTTAAAATTGCTGGAAGACTGAATGAATAGTTTTTATTTATTGAGTTTTTTCTTGTTCTCGTAATATTTATATAGTTGTATTTTTTTAATAAATTATGAATAATAAAAAGTGGTTGTTAGTATTTGTGATTGTATTTGGAGTTTTGTTGAGTGGATCTGTTTTTGCTCTTGATCTTGATATTAGGGGCGGAAGTGAGCAGGTTATAGAATTAGTTGTTGATTGGTCAGAGCCTTTTTTAGCAGGAATACTTGGAGGAGAAGAATATGATGGGTTTTTATTATTTGAGAAATTTTTATTTTTTATATTGTTACTTTCTGTTGTTTATATAGCATTAAAACAAATAACAATATTTGAAGATAATCCTGCAGTAATATGGACTGTAGCAATAATAATTCCTTTACTCGCTGTTAGGTTTATGGATTTTGTATGGTTAAATACAATTATTTTATCTTATGCAGTTCTAGGAATTGCTTTAGGGGGTATTTTGCCTTTTATTATTTATATGTTTTTCTTGCATGGAGTTTTTGAAGAAAGTTCTGGGGGAAGAAAAATTGGATGGATATTTTTTATTATTGTTTATTTTGGATTATGGTCAACATCTGAAGAGGTAACTTATGCATGGATATATTTTGTAACAATGGGCGTATCTTTAGTATTTTTATTATTTGATGGAACAATTCATAGAGTTTTTGAAAAGCAGCGTTGGAAAGAGTCAAGAAATAGTTCTCTTTATGATGTTATTAATGAGAAAAACAGGCAAATTAAAAGATATAGGGAAGATAGGGAGATGCCTGAAAATATTAGGAATAAGCAGATTAGAAAATTAGAGAGAGAGAAAAAGAAACTGCAAAAAGAATTAGGAAAGTTTTAGTTAATTATAGTTAATAGATGAAGTTGGTGTTGATTAGGTTTTTTAGTGGGCTTAGGGGGGGGGCTGTATGCGGATTAAGTTTTATTGTTCTTAACATTTAAATAATTTTTATTTATGCTCCCTTATTAATAGGGGGAGAAAAATAAAATTTTTAGTTAATTTAGTTTTGATTGAATTGGATTTAACTAAGATCTTATTAAGAAATAGATTGAGAGTGTTAAGAAGTTCTTGTTTTAAATTTTTAAATAGGTTTTATATTAATTGATTATAATTTATTAGAATTAATTAATGTCTTCTGTAACCCACTATTTTTTTACCTTTGTAAATGGGAACTTCTTTTTCTGCTTTTTCTCTACCATAAAGGACCATTAATATTACTCCTAATACCACTAATACCATTGCACTAATAATAATATAACTACTTGAAACATTTTGGAAAAATGGGATAAAACTTCTGGGTTTTTCAAAAGATAATAAAAGACCGATTATTCCAAGCCCTGCTAATACATAACCAATAATTTGTGCTTTTATTATTCCTCTTTTTAACATTTTATTAATAATACTTAGGAAAGTATATTTAAATATGTTATTGTTTTAGTGATAGAAGGCGAGGGTAAGGATAAAAATAAGATATACAAAAAATGGCAAGCAAAGAAAATCAAAGAATTTTTTAGCATGCAATTTTTAAGTAGGACATAAAAAAATGGCAAGTTATGATATTTTAGGAAATATAGTAATAATTAAAGGAGAAGGAAAAACTAGGAATCAGAAACTTAAAGAAGCAGAAGAATTACTTAAAAGGCCTGGGATAAAAACAGTTTTAGAAAAAATAGGAGATGTTAAAGGAAGGCTTCGAACAATAAAAACAGAATATATTGTAGGAGAGAAAAGTTTGATTGCAGAGGTTGTTGAAAATGGGTGTAGGTTTAAATTTAATGTGGAGAGTTGTTATTTTAGTCCTCGATTAAGTAATGAAAGAAAAGAAAATTCTTTTCAGGTTAAAAAAAAGGATAAAGTACTTGTGATGTTTGCAGGAGTTGGTGTTTATCCAATTGTTATCTCTAAATATAAGAATCCTATGAAAATTGTTGGTATTGAAATTAGTAGGGAGTGTTGTAAGTATTTTAAGGAAAATCTTAAGTTGAATAAAATGGTTGGAAAAATTGAAGTTATTCAGGGAGATGTGAAGAAAAAAATTGGGAAAGATTTAGGTAAATTTGATATAGTTATTATGGCACGACCAAACTTGAAAGAGAGTTTTTTAGAGTATGGGTTAATGGCTTGTAAAAAAGGAACTAAAATTCTTTATCATGGTTTTTGTAATAAGGATGAAATTAATGATCTTGTTAATGGATTAAAAAAAGAGGCAAAAGATTTAAAGAGAAAGATTAGAATTGGGAAAATTGTAAGAATAGGCAATATAGCTCCTTATAAATTTAGATATAGAATTGAGATTAAGGTTTTGAATTAAGATATTGATACATCTTTTATTTTTTCTTTATTTTCACTGATTGCTTTTGGAGCTTCACCACCATGCCATGTAAATCTAGGCCTTACACGAATAGGATATAGTCTTTCTGAATTGTCATCTAAAACAATTGCACTTCCTTTTAAATCAGGTAAGTCATTCATTGATTTTTTAATACCTTCTAAAAGATAGGTTTGCATTATTTCATTTAAAGCTTCAATATCTTTTTTATTAGTAAGTCTGTGAGAAATTACAATATCTGATTGAGTCATGACATCTCTATGGATAACTCCTGGTTGTTGTGTTGCTAAAACCAGTGAAATTCCTGGTTGTCTTCCTTCTCTTAAGATTTGGATAAGAGAGTTTGTTGCGGGAGTTTTTTCATTTGCAGGAAGGAATTCATGAGCTTCATCAATAAAAAGCCAAACCAAAGGAACTTCTTTCTTTTCTTCATAAGAACTATCAATACCATGACTTATTGAATCAATTTCTTCTTTTTTTCTTGCTAAAATTCTTTGATTAAATAGTTTTCTAGAAATCAACCCAATAATTAATGCACGAATATTAAAAGCAGAAGTGGAAGAGTAAACTGATAAATCCAAGATTGTTGTTTCTCCAGCTTTAATTAATTCATTTATTTTAGTTGATTGTTCAGATTTTTTTGCAAAAACTTTCCAGGATTTTGCAGCCTGAAATAATGCTATAGTAGATTTTTTAGTTTCTTCATTTTCATTTTCTAATTTAAGTTTTTTAATAATATCATCAAGGTCAAATTCAATTCCTTGTAATTCTAAAATTATTTTTTGGATTAATACAGAAACTGGTTCAATCATGCTTAAATCAAAAATTGAGAGCCAATCTTCGATATCAAGTTCAGAAACTGCAAGTGCAAATTTTTTATCTACAGGAATTCCACGTTTTTCATATTCATTAAAATAACCTGCTGGAGTCCAGACAATGCAGGGCAAGTTTTTAGGTTTAAGGCCCCAATCATCTAATAATAAAAGCTCTTTTTCATTTTTGTATTTCATTGTCCAAAAAATTCCCATTGTATCAAAAATTAGGGGCGCGATATTTTTTCTTACTTCTTCTGGAAGATTTGAAAGTTCTTCTGCTAGAGCTCCTATTGTGTAACTTTTTCCTGAACCTCTTTTTCCAGAAATCAAAATTACATGACTTCTAACAACATCAAGCCATATTTTATTAGAAAGAGAAGTATAATTACCCATTTTTACATAACCTTTTCCTATAAAAACAAGACCTTCACTACCAAATCTTTTTTTATCTTGGTCATTTCTACCAATTATAACATCATACACCATTTTAAACCAATAAAATATAGAATGAATTCTTTTTAATTGTTTTTATGTCAGAAATTAAACCACTTATTTCAGTAAGTGGACGTAATCTTGGCGTTTTAATTTCTGAGCATCCTAAAAACAAGGGGCTGTCACAAACCACACCATTTATGGTGTGGTGCCCCATTGTTTTTTTGATGTCAGGAATCAATATCTCTGAGATAAATAATAGAATTATTTGTTAAGGTTTCTTACTAATCTATTTTATCTTAAAATAATTTATAGATAGGGTAAATAAATTTTTTTTAATTTAGGCTTTTTTTTAATCTTTGATTTATAATTGTGGTATACGATATATGTCTCTTTTGAATAATTTATAACCACAATGTTTTTAAAGGATTAAAAACTAAAAATAAAATGGAAGAGAAAAACGAAGTAAGAATTGATAATGCTCCTGATAATGTTGATTTTTCTAAAATTAAGAAAAAGGTTAAAAAAAATCCTTGGATAGTTTCTACAGTTGTTTTTGGAGTGGTTGCTATAATTTTATTATACATGAGTTTTAATGGAGGATTAACAGGGGCTTTTGTTGGGGTTGATTCTCTTTCAGGTGATGATGCTGGAAATAAATTAGCAGAATTTCTTAATGGAAGAACTGGAGGAGGAGTAGAATATCTTTCTTATGAAGATAAGGGTAGTCTTTATGAAGTAACTGTTAATTATGAAGGTCAGGAAATTCCTGTTTTTATAACTAAAGATGGTGGTTATTTTGTGCAAGGAGCAGTTCCATTAGTAGAAGAAGAGGGTCAAACACCTCAACCAGCTCAACAACAACCTCCACAGGAAATACCAAAAAGTGATAAACCTGAAGTTGAATTATTTATTATGAGTCATTGTCCTTATGGAACTCAGGCTGAAAAAGGAATGATTCCTGTATTTGAATTATTAGGAGATAAGATTGATGGTAAAATTAAATTTGTAAATTATGCAATGCATGCTGAAAAAGAAGTTATGGAACAATTAAGACAGTATTGTATACAAGAAGAACAATCTGACAAGTTTTTAGATTATTTAAAATGTTTTTTAGGTTCTGAAGGATCTGAAGAAAATGCTGAGACTTGTTTAGAAGAAACAGGAATTAATAAAGCTAAACTTAAGAGTTGTGAAACAAGAGTTGATAAAGAATTTGATATTACAAAAAATTTACAAGATAAGTCTACTTGGAGTGGTGGAAGTTTTCCTCCTTTTTTGATAGATGATGCTAAAAACCAGGAATATGGTGTAAGAGGAAGTCCTACACTTATTATTAATGGGGAACAAGTAAGTTCTGGAAGAGACTCTGCAAGTTATTTATCAGCAGTTTGTAATGCTTTTAATGAAGCTCCTGAAGAATGTGATGAAGAAGTGAGTTCAGCATCACCAAGCCCTGGGTTTGGATATGCAGTAGCTCCTGCAGGAAGTGCTGATCAAGCTCAATGTGGATAAATTGTAATGTATCACAGTAAAGTTTTTAAACGTCTTTAACTAAACTAAAAAATAAAATTTAAAAAAAAAATAAAAAATGAAAATATCTGAATTAAAACCAGGACAAGGAAATATTGATGTAGAAGGAACTATTAAGGAAATTGGAGAACCAAGGGTTTTTAATAAATTTGGTAAAGAACTAAAAGTTTCTAATGCAGTATTAGAAGATGATTCTGGAAATATAAAATTAACATTATGGAATGATGATGTTGATAGATTTAAGGAAGGAGATAAAATAAAAATAGTTAATGGTTATGTTAATGAGTTTCAAGGAGAGGCACAGTTAACTTCTGGAAAATTTGGAAATATGGAAAAAGTTGGAGCTGGTGAAAGTACTGGAGATTCTGATAGTCCTAAAGAAGAAAAACCTGAAGAAGCTGGAGAAGAAGTAGCAGGAGCTGAAGGAGAAGCAGCAGAAGCTAAAGAAGAATCTGGTGGAGAAGAACCAGAACCTGAGAACAAAACAGAGTTTTAGAGTTAGTTAGTTAGATTTTGTTAATTTTATAGATATTTTATTGATGTATTATGATTTATAATCATTTTATTAAATGGATAATTGGTTGGAGAAATGTTTAAAAATACTTAAATTATGAATATTCTAAAATGTCTAAACCCCAAAAACCTATGGAAAGACCAGACCAATTACATTACTATAAGTCAATAGATGCTTATGTTTTAGTGCCTGAACCTAAATATGATAAAAGGTCTGTTAAAGAGATTCTTGAAGATGTGAGAGAGTATGCTAAATGGTTACAAGGAGAGACAATAGAAACTATTCCGGTCCATAGGGCTGAACCTATGACCTTAAGACACTATGTTCCTGTATTTAGGGAATCAATTGTTCCACCTGAGATTAAATCAGATGATAAATTAGACCATTTATTTTCTCAATCTGAGGATCCTTTTTATGTATTTATTTCTAATAATGTGTGTGTTCTTGATACTCAAATAGAGATTACTGAAAAACGAAAAAGAAGATTAAAGAATAGGTTTAGAAAAGATGAATTTTTTAATGTTGATGTTTGGGAGCATGGTGTTCCTGTAAAACAGAATTTAAAATTCCCTGCTCCTGTGAAAAGGAAAGTCTTTGGTACTTGGGAAGCATATAAGGCGGTAGTAATAGAACGTTCTTTAGCAGAAGATGTTACAGTTCTTACAAGAGATCCTGAAGATTTTGATAAAGATAATTTGAGGGCATTAACAGTTACTGCAACAGATCGATGTCAAATTCCAAAATATAGTTATATTAATTCTATGGGTGCTTATGATCAAGGTATTTTATGGGAGTGGACTAAACTTGATTCTTCTTTTGTCTGTAGTAATATGGGGGTTCCTATAGTTATTTATACAAAAGAACCTACCCCTTATGAAGTACCATTAGAACAAACTACTACTAGAGATACTTTTCATAGTTTTGAAAAAGGAATAAGAGATGCTGCTAGGAAATCTCAGAAATTTCTGGATAAAATGATGTAAAAATTGAAGGGGATGATATTTTTTATTTAAAATGATTCACTATATTTCTAAATACTTTAAGTGCTTCACCTTCGAGAAGTTTTTCATCTAAATCTTTTGCTTTAATACCTTGCCTTCTCATTCTATCCTTTTGGGAGAACCATTGAGGATCTCTAGAAGCATAGATTCCTACTTCTGGATGAGCCATATGTCCAAAAAATGTTCCATTAGAAAGTCCTGCAATACCATCTATTGAACCATTTGCATTATATCGAAATTCTTGAGTTGGAGATTCTGCGTTTGGATCTATATATCTTAAAAGGACATGATTTTCATTTACTTTTCTCCTATTAGCAGCAGCTTCTTGTTTTGTAACAGATCCATATTGAGAGCGAAATTGTAAGTTTCCTTCTCCATTTCTGCACCATAGTCTAATGTTATCAATTCCTTTAAATGCAAAATGTTTGGTATCTTCTACTTTATGTAAAACAAAACCAACTCTATAATTTCCACAAGCATTATGAGTTAAAGTTAGTGTTTGTTTTGAAAAATCTCCATCGATTCCCGGAAGAAGTCTTGTTTTAACCATTAGTTGATAACCATTACATTGGCCATAAACAACATTTCCTTTTTCCTTGAATTCTAAAAGCAAATCTTTTATTTTTCTTTCACTACCATCTCTTACTGTTGAGTGTTCAAGCTCATTTGCAGCACACATTCCTGCTCCTAAAATATCTCCATGTAAAAATCCTCCAGATAAGTTTAAGACTTGTGCATCTGAAAGCTTTTTATCTCCATTGAGTATTTGTTTTAGATGAACAATTTCTACATTTGCACCTGCTTTTTCATATGCATGAGCAACTTCTTCATGACATCCAATTCCTAATCCTTTTGCTACATAGACTTTTATCATATTATATCATCCTGCTGTTTGTACAACATTATCAAGATCAAATCTTAAGGGTTTTTGATAACTTGCTTTAACTTTATTTAATGAAATTGATTCTTTAGTTCCATCTGGATAATGTGCACTTAATGTAGGTTCATCAGAAACCTTTCCTATCATTTTGTAAGGAGTATTTTTTACAGATTTTTCAAACTCTTCCATATTTTCTGGGGCAACGCTAACAATAAATCTTCCAGGAGTTTCAGAATAAATAATCTCTTCAATATTTGAAAATCTTCCTTGTGTTGGAATTACGTCTGGAGAAAATTCTGCGCCTTTATTTCCGGCATTTGCTGATTTTGCAATAGCTCTCATTAATCCACCATCATAAATATAACTGCATGATGCTACTAATTCTTGATCAATTGCATTACTTACTCCCTTGTTTACTCTTGAAAATTCTTCAAAATTAGTTTTTGGTGCAGCACCTCCTTCATATGGACATTCTTGCTCTTTATATCCCATAGCACTTAAGTGTTGTGATGCACCTAATTCATTTTTTGTTGTTCCTATAATATAAATAAGATCTCCTTTTTCCTTAAATGAAGAGTCAACACATTTTCTGTAATCCTCTATTTTCACAGCACATGAGGCAAGATATGAATCTGGATCATCAATTTGTATCATTCTTTTACCAGTTTCTTTATTTCTTTTTCCTGTAAGTATTATATGCTTTCTTAAATCTGCTGGAACCTCTTCTAATTTAAAATTATCTTCTACATCAAATTCACCAGTACATTTCATACTGTCTTTTCCAGAGATTATAGGAATATTAGTTTCTTCCATTGCATGCCTTACTCCAAGCCCTTCTCTTACTAATGATGCAAGATTATGTTCTCCGCTTTCTCTTGTTAGTGTAGTTTCTGAATCTGAATTTGGTTGGCAATAATTTCCACAAACTGCCCATGCATCGTATTTTGGATTTTCCATATCAGGGAGCTTTCCTCCAATTGCGATTATTTTTCCTACCATATCCATAAAAGCTCTTTGTGAAGAATAATAAGGGTCAATATCAGATAGTTTAGGACTAAAACCAAGTGCATATGCAATTGCTCCAAAATCTTTTCCCTCTGTCTCTAGTGGTTTTTGTAAAGTTGCATCAGCATCAATATCCTGATTTAATCCCATAAGAGGGCCTTGAATTGTTGCTCCTTTAACAGAAGAATCTTTTTGTCTAAAAAACCATTCTTTTGAAGCAACATCTGGCTGTTCCATTACAGCACATAAACTTTCTTCTAATGAATATGATTCTTTAAATTTAGGATTTGGTTTTTCATTTGCACCATTCCATGTTGCAGTCATTTCTTTTCTAGGTTCTTTATTAAAAAGATTTTCCATATTTATTAGTCCAACTGCTTTATCTCCATGTCTTAAAAGAGCATATCCAGAATCTGTTAAAGTTCCAAGTTCAGTAACATCAACTTCATGTAATTCTCCTCTTTTTTTAAGTTCTGGAACATCTTCTGGCCTTGCAGAACAAACCATTCTATTTTGAGTTTCAGAACAAATAACTTGCCAATCTTGTATTCCTTGATATTTTTTTGGATGACGTGCTAGATCCTGATCTAATCCTCCTGTTGCCTGAGCCATTTCAAGTGTTGCTGAACCTATTCCCATTGCACCACAATCAGTAAAAGCTGTAAATAAGAGGTCTCTTGCACAATCTAAATAATATTCTTTTCCTTTTGCTTGAATAAATGAAAAATCTGCTTGAACATGTCCTAAACTGATATTTGCACTTGCACTTAAAGAACTTTCAGTTGCTCCGTGAATTCCATCTATTCCTACTGGTTGTCCTATTACAAGTAATTTATCTCCAATTCTTGCACTTTCTTCAATATAACTTCTTCCATCTGGAGATCTTGTTCTGCTAAATCCAACTGTTCCACAATAAACCTGAGTTTTTCCAATATTTCTAGGATCTGTTGCTAATCCTCCTCCTAATGTTGGAACCTGAGTTTCATTTCCTCCTTCTCTTACTCCCTGAGTAATTCCTTTTAATATTGTATGAGGGTGTTTTACTCCTTCTGGAAGCCATCCTTTATAATCTAATCTTCCTGTAAAATAAAAAAAGAAATTAGCAATTGCATCAAAAGTTCCTATTAAAGTACCAAAGATATCTCTTTCAACTCCATCAATACCTGTTTTTGCACCTTGTACTGGTTCTTTATTTGAAGGAGAGTTATGTGTTTCATATTTTATACAAAACATAAAGTCTTCATTATAATATACAACTCCTGAATTATCTACAAATTTACTAACAATCCAATTCTTGCCTCTTTTTTCTAATTTATCAAAGATTACGTCTGTTGGTTCTTGGACAAATGTTTTAAACAAACCTCTTTCAAGGACATATTTTCCATCTTCAATATCAAATATTCCTCTTTTCTGAGCTCTTCTAAAAATTGGATCATTTGATTTATCTTCAAGAGTGATTTTTGCATTAAATTCTTTATGAAAACAATGTTCAGAACGCAACCCAAACCAGGTTTCAATTTCAACATCTGTTGCTTTTTCATCAAGTCCATGCTGTCTTCTTTGTTGTAAAAATTCTGGATCTTTATATTGGTCTCTAAATTGATGAAGTTCTTCTAGTGAACCAGCAAGTCTTCTTTTTGAATTTAATGTTAATAATTCTTCATCAGTCATATTTACAACATCAAAAGTTTCTACTTTTGATTCAAGTCCTAATGTAACAACCGGGGCTATTATTTTTCTTCCTCTTTGAAATTCCTTTCTTGGGGTAATTGTTCTAACATTTAAATCATCATTTGCTAAAAGATCAGAAATTGCTTCTAATTGTTCTGCAGAAATATCTTTTGCTTTTAAGAAATGCTGCATTGATTGAAATCCATAATCTCCTTCTTTGGGTTTTTTTCCTAAAGATAAAAGTGCTTGATTTAGTCCAACAGTTCCATAAGCATCACTTGTTCCTGGATTTAACATGCTTTGTAATACAAAATCAAAATCTATTCCTAAATCAGGTATTAGTGGACTGTTTAATCTAGCTTGATGAATAATAGGATCTACAAAAGGTTTTCCAGAAAGAAGAGTATTAAATCCTGTTTGATTAGTATCATGGACTAAAATATAGGACTCGGTTCTAACCATTCTATTAATTCTTGTTTTAAGAAATCTGTTTATTTCTTCAACTCGTCCTTGTTCATCAAAAGGTCCTACTTCAATTACTGAAACACCTTTATTTTTAACCTCGAGAGGTAATACAAATTCTAATCCTCTTTCCATAGTTTAGTGTGAAGAAATAAAAAATATTTATAAATCTTTATGCAATAATTTTATTACTTGTACTTAGTGAATCATTAAGAGAAGATTTATTAATATTTTTTCTAAAGATATTGTAAGTAAAATGGCAAAAGTTTTAGTTATTGGGGGTGGTGGAAGAGAACATGCATTGGGATGGAAACTTGCGCAAAGTCCTCATGTTTCAGATGTGATTTATTTTCCTGGAAATGCAGGAACTTCTCAAGAAGAAAAAAGTAGTAATGTTTCTATAAGTGGATATGATAACGGATTTAAAATAGATAAAAATAATTTTTGGGTGATAAAAGATGTTATTAAATCAGAGGGAATTGATTTAACGGTTGTTGGTCCTGAACAACCATTAGCTGAGGGATTAGTAGATCATCTTAATTCTGAAGGAATTTCTAGAGTTTTTGGTCCTACAATGGCTGGTTCTCAATTAGAGGCAGATAAGTTTTTTTCAGATGGGCTTATGGAGAAATTAGAAATTTCTCATGCAAACTCTATAAGATGTTACAGTGTTCGTCAAGCTAGAGGTGCTTTAGAAGTAGTTTCATCAAAAAAAGGGGTTGTTTTAAAATCTAGGGGGCTTGCTGGTGGGAAAGGAGTAGATGTGTTTGGTTCAAAAAAAGCAGCATTAAATGAATTAGAAAGAAATCCTAGTAAATATGGCTCTGATATTTTAGTATCCGAAAGATTATCTGGAGAAGAGTTTTCAGTTTTTGGATTATCTGATGGTGAAAGGGTTTTACCAATTGAAATGTCTTTTCAAGATCATAAACGTGCTCTTGATTGTGATAGAGGAAGGAATACTGGAGGAATGGGTGCTTATGGTCCTGCTCCTGTTGCAAATGCAGGGGTTGTTAGATATGTTGCAGAAAATATTATGACTTCGGTTGTTCAAAAAATGAGGACAATGAAAATGAATGGGAAAAGTATGGAATATAATGGATTTTTATATGCAGGAATGATGAAGACTGAAGAAGGATTAAAAGTTATTGAATTTAATTGCAGGATGGGAGATCCTGAATGCCAGCCTGCAATGATGATGTTGAAAAGTGATTTATATGAAGCACTTTCTCTTACACAAGAAGATAAGTTAGACCAAGTTAAACTTGAATATAATCAGGGTTCTGCTTGTTGTATTGTAATGGCTTCAAAAGGTTATCCTGGAAACTATAAAACTGGATTTCCTATAATTGGTATTTCGGAGGCAGACGCTATCTCTAGTATGGGAGGTGATTCTTGGGTTAAGGTTTTTCATTCTGGAACAAAGAGGAGAGATACAAGTACTTTAACAAATGGGGGAAGAGTTCTCGGAGTTACTGGTTATTCCTCAGATGGTTTAGAATTAGCACGAAGATTAGCATATGAGGGTGTTGGAGAAATACATTGTCTGGATAAGTCTGATGCTTTTCATGTTAGAAATGATATTGGAAATAGGGGTTTGGGGAAGAGTTTATGATTAATTTAGGTTTAGTTAAAATTAAAAAATAATCATTAGATTATATAAAATTATAAAAAGAAAATTGACTAGAAAATAAGAAGATAAGTTTATGATAAATTATAAATAATTGAAATAATAAGAAAAATGGCAAGAAAACTGAGAAAAATATTTGATCCAGAAAGTGAAGATGTACCTATGAGGGTAGTTGGTTTTATGTCTGGTAAGGGTAGTGATCTTGTTAATATATTAGAGCATGAAAGAAGGCTTGAAGCAAAAGGGGAAAGCCCATTTAAAGTTGGATTAATTTTTTCTAATAATTATAGAAGTAATGCTCCTGAAATTGGAAATCAATTTAATGTTCCTGTTTTTACTTTTGATTTTAAAGGGTTTTGTGAAGCAGCTAATGTGCCTTTAAGAGATATTGGTGCAAGAGAAGATTATGATAATTATGTTTCAAATGTAATGAGCATGCATAATATTGATTTTGTTGTTTTAGCAGGTTATACAAGTCTTCTTACTTATCAATTGACTGATGTTTATCCAATTATGAATGTTCATCATGGAGATTTATCTATTACTGATGAGCAAGGAGCGAGGAAATATACTGGAAAACATGCAGTAACAAATGCTTTGCTTGCTGGTGAAACAGAACTTAGATCAACAATACATATGGTTGATAGAGGAGAGAATACTGGGCCTATACTTCTGGTTTCTCCACCAATCGCAGTTATAGAGCAGGATTATGGGAAGATGGATGGTTCTGAATTAACACAATTTGCAGAAAGTTATAAAAGAGGATTAAGAGAACCTGGTGATAAAATTCTTCTTCCAACAATATTAAAATCTCTTGCAGAAGGAAGATTCGCAAGAGATAGAGAGCATAATGTTTATTTTAATGGGGAAGCTATTCCTGATGGTTTGAGATTAACTTATTGAAGTGAGAGGGTTGATGAGGTTAGAAACAGAATATATCAATTAAAGCATATAAAAGTATAAAAAGAGAATTAGGCTTTTAAAAGATTAATAGGAGAAAAGGTGTTTAGATTAAAATGGATAGTGAAGGACCTTTGACAAGAGAAGAGGCATTTGATCTTGTTGATAGATACATTGGAAGTGAAGGAAGTGTTAGTTCTACTCAAGAGATTTTAGATTCTGGTGCAGTTTCAAGATTGAAAGGTTATCAAGTAAGGCCTGGAAAAGTTTCTGATTGTATTTTTGGAAGTAATGGAAAGTATGAAGATAAATTAACAGGAAAACAAGTGGAATTTGAAAATCCACCTTTAAATACAGAAGATGGTAGGTCTATTAGGGGAATGGTTAGAACTGCAAGAATTTCTACTCATGATATTGTAAGAGGAGATATTCCTTTTAAAGACCAGATTTTAGCTTTAAATCATAATTATATGAGAAGAATGGTTCAAGGGGTCTTAGGAACCTCTCAATTTGATGTACCTGGTTTAGAAGATAGTGCTGTTGTTATTGCTGCAGAAGATTTAACACAAGTTCCATTTGAAAATGTCTTAAGAGCATATATGGCAAAGAGCTCTACAGAAACTTCTTTATATCAACATTTTATAAAAGGGAAAAGAGAGTTTTGTGGACATAAACTTCCTGATAATTTGATTCCAAATGGAGTTTTGCCTTATGTTATGGATACTCCTTCGACAAAATCTGATGAACATGATGAATCTGTTTCAGCTGAGACTTTAGCAAGAAGAGGTCTTGTTAGTAGAAACCAGTATAGAGAGATAATAAATGGTTCTTTAGTTGGTTTTGGTATTGTTACTCAATTTGCAAGAGGTAAAGGATTAATTTTTGTTGATACAAAAACAGAACATGGAATTAATAGAGATGGAAAAATTGTTGCTCAAGATGAATTATATACCATGGATAGTTCAAGATTTTGGCTTTTAAATGATTATAATAATCAGTTGGATTTATTATCTTCTGGAGAAATTGATGAATTAAAACCTGTATCTTATTCTAAAGAATTTGCAAGGGGTTTTTCTAAAGGGGAAGAAGGTTATAGTGATGATCAGAGAAGGCAAATAGCTGTTAGATATATTGAAGGAATTCAACATTTGACTGGAAAAAGATTTGTTCCAGATATGAGGCCAAGAGACGAAAGAGTTATTGATGGTTTGCAGAAAATTGTTGGGTTGGCTGTTTAAAATGGCTAAAATATTATTTCTAGGAAGTGGAAGTGCAAAAGATCCTGGTTTTAAGGGTGTAGAGATTGGGGGTATGTCTTATAGGGAGCATATGGGGCAGAAGGGGATAAAAGTTATTGATGGGATTGTTGAGTCTTGTCATGGTTGTAGGGATAGGATGGATTGCTATAGTCAAGATATGCAATCTTTTGTTGAAAAAGGAGATAGAGTTGTTGCAGTTTTAGAAGGAGGATTAACATTTGCTTTGCCTAGTTTGCAAGCAACACAAGTAACTTTTCCAATAATTTCTGTGCCTATGGATTATACGTCTTATCAGGCAATTATTCTTCCACCAGGACATGCAGCAATTGCAGGAGTTGGTATTAATGTTTTCCGTGGAGATGAAAAGAGATATTCTAATTCTGGAGATGAGCAAAAAGTTAAAGCTTTAACACTTGCAGAAAGGATTCTTAATTTGGAAAATGACCTAGTAAATATTCCTGATGATGCAGGAGGTGATGAGCTTAAAGTACAGTTAAGAGAACTAGGAATAGGACCGTATGGTAGAAAATTTCGTGGCGAGAATGTTTTATCATTAGCATTTTGTTCTAGTGCAAATAATTATAAAACTGGAGGTTTTTTAATACGTGCAGATCCAGATTTAAATCCTCGGGATTTAATATCTATAGATAGAGCAGAATGGAGACATCATCAAGAAGAGTATAACCAGGTTCCAACTGCGGAAGTTTATGGTGTAAAAAATTTAGCTATTTTTGCAGCAAAAATAATTTCATTACAAAAACCTGAATTAAGGGGGGTTATAAGAGATATTGCTTCTGATAAACTTGTAAGTTATGGTGGTCAGAGGAATCTTTTAGAGGAAGTTAGGGGGTTAGGTGATTTAAGATAATTAAAATGACAATTCGCGGTTTAAAAGGACAAGTTGAAGAAAATATTCCTATTAGAAATGTTTTACTTAGTGTTTCTGATAAATCAGGTTTAGACTTTCTTGTGGGTCAGTTAGTTGATATAAATCCTGAGATTAGATTAATTTCAACAGGAGGAACTTATAAGAAAGTTAAAGAGAGATTAGGAGTGGATGCGGGGGATAATTTATTAGAAGTTGCAGAATATACTGGTTTTCCTGAAATGGAAGGAGGATTAGTAAAAACTCTTCATCCAAAAATTCATGCAGGTTTATTAGGGGAAAGAAATAATCCTGCCCATCAAGAATATCTTGAAGAAATGAATGGAGATTATATTGATTTAATTGTTGTTAATCTTTATCCTTTTCAAGATGTTGTTAGAAAAATTGAAGCAGGAGAGACTGATCCAAAAACTAGTAAACCTTATAATTTTGAATCTGCAAGAGGAAATATAGATATTGGAGGGCCTACAATGATAAGGGCAGTTGCTAAAAATTTTCCAAGTTGTGCTGTTATTTGTGATCCTAAAGATTATATGAATTTTATTAAAACTGTTAGGGATAATGAAGGATGTACTAATTTTGATCAAAGGTTAGATCTTGCTGTAAAAGTTTTTTCTGCAACTGCAGGTTATGATAGGGCAATTGCAGATTATTTTGAAGGTCCTGGAAGTGATGTTAGTAAAGTAAGATCTCTTTATGAATTTTCTGGAGGGGATAAGTAAAATGCCAAGAGGAACAGATCTTAGCCAACGTAAACTTGATTATCGTAAGAGAGATGAAGGAGATTTTCCTAAGAAACTAACTATTGTTCTTGATAAAGCATGGGATTTAAAATATGGTGAAAATCCTGGACAACATGGCGCAATTTATACTTTAAAATCTACAGGGGAAGTTGATGCTAGTACAATTCCTAATTTGACAAACTTACAATCTATTAGGAAAGATGGAAAAGGTAAGGGAGGATTATCAATGACCAATGTAGGAGATATTACTAGAGCAATGGATACTGCAAAATTCTTTTTTGAACAACCTACTGTAGTAATAATGAAACATAATATTGTTTCTGGATTTGCAACAGCACATAATAGAAATCAGGATTTGACTGAACTTTTTAGAACTACAAGAGATACTGATCAACTAAGTAATTTTGGAGGAACAGTATTGTTTACTCGTAGTTTAGATATGGCAACAGCTGAAGCTTTATATGAATTATATAATCCTGGAAAACCTGGACACTGGTTTCCTGATGTTATAGCTGCACCTGGATTTGACAATGGTGTTGTAGATTATATTCAAGGGCGAGCTTCAAGGGTTCGTATAGGTGAATTTTCAAGTCTTGATAGATTGCCTAAGTTTGTTGGTGATGAGACTTATGGACTTGTTTCAATAAAAGAAATGCCAACAGGAATAGTAGGTATTCAAGATATCTATCTTACTGGATTGAGAAGTGTAAGAGATATGATTACTGATCCAATGGTTGGAAATAGTGTAGTTAAACGTGATCCAACACCACAAGAAGCACAAGATTTACTAACTGCTTGGTATTTAAATATTACTGGAGCTAGAAGCAATGGTGTTGTTATTGTTAAAGATGGAGTATCTGTGGCAATGGGGTCTGGACAAGTTGCTAGAATAGAAGCTGTTACAAATGCTCTAACAAAAGGTATGCAAAAAGCAATGGATAGGGAAGGAATAGAATATGATAGACTATTAGGTATAACTGGTTATGAACAACTTGAAGACAATCCTTTTGAAAGAGCAGGTAGTTCATCAGATGCTTTTTATCCATATGATGATTGTATAAAAACTTTAAGTCGAGTAGGGGTTAGTGCAACTATCCATCCATATGGTTCTGATTCTGATTCTGTTGTAATAGAGACTGCTAATAGATTAGGAATGGCAATGCCTGCATCAGATAAAAGGTGTTTTGGACATTTTTAAAATGGTAGATGATTATAGGGCAAAAATAATTAAAAAAGGGGATGCGGGTTCTAATTTTTTAGGAGATATTTCAAGAAGAACTTGGGGAAACTCTAAATTTGTTAGTGTTGAAGGACATCCGTATGAATTAGCAGGATTAAGATTTCCTGAAGGAAAATGTGTTGTTGTTCATTCTGATGTTGGAGATGATTCTCCTTCTTTAGTGGTAAAGGCAGAATCTTTTGTTGATAATCTTATGGTTCAGGCTAAAGAACTTGGAGCAACTCCTGTAGGTTTTTCTGATATAATAGATTCTCGAACAGGAAATGATGAGATTATTCATCCTATAGGCAATGCTTTAGAAAGAATTGCAAATAAAAGAGGTTTAGCTATATTAAATGGAGAAAATGCAATACTTGGAAATAGGGTTGTTGGAGATTCTAATGTTTCAGGAACTATGGTTAGTATTGTAGATTATTCTGAATTAGAAAGACAAGGTATTCCTGCTTTTTCTGAAAATGGGGGAAGTTATGTTAGTAAAAGAGGAACAAAATTTATTATATTTCCCTCTGATGGACGATTTCTTTTTATGAATTCAGATGGTAATGGGACAAAACCTGAATTTAATGAAAGAGATGGAGATTGGGTTCCTGGTGTTGATGATTGGTTGGCAATGACAATGGATGATGCTGGAAAGTTTGGTGGAAGAATTATTGCTGCATCTGGTGTTTATGAAACAAACCATATTGGGGAAGATTATACTAATGTTGTTAAGGCTGTTGGTCCTAGATGTAAATCATTTGGAGTTTTAGGAACTCTTCAACAAAAGATTGGAGGAATTAGAAGTTATAAGGATGGAATTCCAGCATTTAATATTGGAGGTTCTGTAATTAGTGTAATTGATGATAAAAGGCTTAGTAATCTTCCTGTTCCTCATGCTGGAGATTCTCTTGTTGTTATTAGAGGAAAACTAAATCCAAGAGCAAATGGAATAACTGATAAAAGAAAATCTATGACAGAACGTTTTGGAGAAGAATGGCATACAAAAGATTGGGGAAGAATTTTTTTAGAGTATTTAGCTGAACCTTCAACAATTTTATATCCTTTATTTAAACAATTATTTGATAGTAATTTAGCTACAAGTGTTTATCATATGAGTGGTGGTGCTTTTGATGGAAAACTTGCAAAACCTTTAGCACAACAAGGATTATATGTGAAATTATTTAATTTATTTGAACCTGATTGGAGAGAATCAAATCTTGCTGTAGCTTCTTCAAAGACTGTAGAATCTGCTTATGGAAAATGTCCAATGGGTAATGATGGATTTATTGCTACAAATAATCCTTATGCTGTTATACGTGAAGCAAGGAAGAGAGGATTTGAAGCTGAACATGCTGGAAAATTAGAAAAAGCTGTTAAGGGAAGAACAGGAGTTGAGTTAATGGCTTTTAATCAAGAACAGGTTTATTTTTCTGGGAAGAGTAAATAAGAAATTATTTTTTATAATTTATTTATAAAAGATTTTAAGTTCTAAACCTGTTTAATTTATTAGCAACAATAATAGTACCTTTTTTATCTTCTAGATAATCAAGTTCTTTTTCATTAAAATCAAATTTTTTTTTGGTTTTGTTATCAAGGTTATCTAGAATTAAGGGCATTAGATAACTATCTTTTGCTGCTTTCTTTTTTGACATATGACAGAATCTTGCATATTTTATTATAATTGATTTCTTTTTTGCATTTTTCTGGTTTGCAAGCCATATTTTTAGGATTCTGGTGGGTCTTTTATATTTTGTAAATTTTTTATTTTTAAGCATTGTAGCTGCAGAAACTCCTACACTTAGGAAAAAATTTTGATAAACAAGAAATCTCCAGTATTGTTGTCTATAAATTCTTCCTTTAAATACATCTGCTTTGCTTAAACAATCATAAGCTTTTGCAAGAGCTTTTCCTTGATATTCTTGAGGAATATTTTCTTCAATCCAAAGAAGGGTTTCATCTAAGTTTGTACCTAGGTTATCAAAAAGTCTTGGAGTGTCTTTTGAAGTTGGGTTTTGAAAGAGCTCTTTTAATGCATCAAAAATACTTTCTTGTTTTTCTCTTTCGCAAAGTTCTGTTTTAAGGGTTTCCTCTCCAAGACTTATAACTGTTTGAAGATCATTAAGAGCTGCTCTAACATCACCTTTTGCATTTTGAATAATAAGATTTAGAGTTTCTGGTTTTAATTTAGAGTTTTCTTTATCTTGGATGTTTTTTAAAATTTCAAGAAGATCTTCTTTTTTTAATGCTTCTACATTAATGATCTTACATTTTTGCCTTAAACCACTAAATTTCTTTTGCCAGATATCATTACAAGTTATTACGATTGGAAATTTTGTTTTAGTAATTAATGCAATTAGTTCTGGTAAACCCCCTCTATCTGTTGCAGTAATACCATCTGCCTCATCCATAAGAATTAATTTTCCTTTTCTAAACAAAGATTGTTGTTCAAGAGAGGGTTTTAGAACTTCTTCTAAACTTGCACGATTTCTTAAGTCACTTGCATTAAGTTCAAATAATTCTAAATTATTTTCATTAGCAAGAGCTATTGCAAGTGATGTTTTACCTGTACCTACTGGTCCTGTAAGAATTAATGCTTTTTTCATAGGAAAAGTCTTAAGAAAGTTTTTGGCTTCTTGGATAGTTAGGTTTTGTCCTTTGATATCTTCAAAACACGCTGCACGGTATTTTTCAATTAGGGGGAGGGTCATTTTATCACATTCCTTTTCCAGCAAGAACAAAGCTTGCTAAAAGAGCTTCTAATTGAATAAACTCATCACTTCCTTCTACTAATCTAAATTCAATTTCACCTGTTTTTTCTGTAAGCCTAACTTTAAGTTCATTATCAATTTGTAAATTCCAGATTTCTTTTTGAATTGACTTAATAATATCAGTTCCTGCAATGGACTCTCTTAGCATGACATCTAATAATTTTTCTTTTGCTTTTTGAAAATCTCCACTTAAAGCATATTCAAGGACAATTTTTATATCTGCAGGTTTTGCAGATGCAACAAGAGTATTAACTAATTCTGATGTAATTGAAGGAGAAATTGATGCACTTGCTTGAATTATATTAATTGCTCTTCTACAATCTCCTTCACTAGATTCATAGATTGTTTCAATGGTTTGATCTGAAATTTCTAAACCTTCTTTTTCAGCAATTATTTTAACTCTTTTTTCAATATCTTTTCTTTCTAGAAGTTTAAATCTTAGAATTACACATCTTGATTGAATTGGGTCTATAATTTTTGAAGAATAATTACAACTCATAACAAATCTACATGTACTTGTGAAGTTTTCCATTGTACGTCTTAATGCTTGTTGAGCTTCTTTAGTAAGAGCGTCTGCTTCATCTAAAAAAATTACTTTAAAAGGGACATTTCCAAGAGCTTTTGTTCTTGCAAAATCTTTTACTTTTCTTCTTACTACTTCTATACCTCTTTCATCACTTGCATTAAGTTCTAAATAGTTTTCTTTCCAAGTAGATGCAAAAAGTTCTTTTACTACAATTAGTGCAAGAGTAGATTTTCCAGTACCAGCAGGTCCTGCAAATAATAAGTGAGGAATATTAAGAGCCTTAGTTAGGTTTTGAAGTTTTTTTATAATTTCATCTTGGCCGACAACTTCTTCAAATTTTGTAGGCCTATATTTTTCAGTCCATATATTTGTTTCATTATTTTCCATTAGAGTGTATGTTGATTAATTAATAATCTTGTTAATTATTTTATTAATGACCAATTAAATCTATATTTACAATCAAAGTTAATTATGAGAATTGTTTTATAAAGATTATTATGATTGGGTTGTAGTTAGGTTTTTTTAGGTTTTTTTTGCCTTTAATTTTAATGATTTAGTAATAACTATTAAGTAGTAATAAAATGGAAAGTTTTATAAATAGTTTTTGGGCTTAATTATAGTATGGTATACCTTCCTAAATTTTTAAATTTTGAAGACATTGTAAGAATATGTGAGTTAAGGAAAAATAATCATCCAAATAGGGTAATTAATATAGTTACTGCTCATAATGAACCTCCTAAAATGTCAATAGATACTATTGCGTCTTCTATAATGGCTAATTGGCATTGCCAGGATATAGGGGTTAGTGTACCTTTAAGCAGAGTCATTTTATCAGATCAATCTACAGAGGATAATGCAAGGATTAATTATAAAGAATTTGAAAGAAGGGTTTTAGAACTTAAAGAAAAATTTGAAAAAGATGGAAAATCTGATTATTTTCCAGAAGTAGGTTATTTTAGGGTTGGTGGAGAAATGGGAAATGATGTTTTAAGCAAATGGAAGGATATTCATGAACTTGATAAT
>CAZJPU010000001.1:23601-31897 GCA_964548105.1 Candidatus Woesearchaeota archaeon
TTTACGTACACGAAACTATTTTCATCTATAAAATATTTTTTTTAAAAGAGTTAAAGAAAAAGGAAAACCTTTTGGAAAAGGAGGAAATGTATGGGCAAACATTTTAGCTCAAGGTTTTTTAGAAAGGGATTTATCACAAAAGAATAATAGAAAAAGTTTAGATTCTTTTGATTTTTTAAATTCTGCACTTTTGATTACAGATAATGATTCTGATGATATAAGTTGGAGACAGATAGCTGTTCAAGGATTATGTTTGGGTTATTTAGATGCAGATGCAGAAGTTGCTGCATTTACTAGATATCATAGAACTCCTGATGGAGGGACAGAAAGAGGTGGAAGAGTTAATGCCTCAATGGGGGGTTTGTTAGATATGTTATCTAATCAGAGATTATGTGATGAATTTGGATATGGTTTTAGTGGAGATCAAGGAGGAAAGTTAAAGTTATTTCAGGATTTTTGTTGTCCAGAACATTATGGAATTGAAGTATCTATGAGGATTCAATTTCATTCAATGATAAATGGATTTGATTCAAATAAAATAAAGGTGGATAGAGATAAATTATATCAACCAGAAATTGGTGGTTCTGATGATCAAGCAATAGGAGAAGGAAAACCAAAAGAAGATGCTTTAAAGGGCATAATTGATATGAGCCAACAAATCGCAGGATCTTTTTTAGCAACAATAGGTTATGAGAATTTAAGAAATTATTGGGATAGTCCAGAAAAGTTTATGCAAGATTTTAAATTAAGACAGATAGTTAGAATGGAAGCTTGGAGAAGAGCTAGTAGGAATGATTATAATACTGTATTACCCATTAGTGGTGGAATTGAAGATCAAGAATTAAGAGATATAACTTATGAAGCAACAAATAGGATTGTGAAGAGATTTTATTCTGATGAGAATTATAGAGCAGAATTATTAGAAGAATTTCTTCCATCACCAAACAATCTTATTACTTCAATAGGTCCAAATAAGTATTTTGAATTAGGCAAAGATTTAAGTCAGCATTACCATGTAATTGCAGTATAAAATAATTTATTTAGAACTATAAATGTTTATTATTTCCTTCTCTGTCTACGTTTTCTTTTTACTCTTTTAAGTATTTTTCTCTGCCATTTCCAACGCATTTGACGTTTCTTTTTCCATCTACGACTTGATCTTTTCATATTAATTGATAAAAAGAGCGATTTATAAACCTTATTATATGTTTTTTTTGATGTTTTTATTAGGAATTTTAGGTTAATTAAGAAGAATTATAGAATTTTATACATAAATATTTTGGGAAAATTTAGTTCATTAAATAACCTCCATCAACTCCTATTGTTTGACCAGTAATATAACTGGAATTAGAAGATGCTAAAAAAACAACAACTTTTGCAACTTCTTTAATCTCCCCAAACCTGCCTTTAGGTATTAATTTTTTATAGAAATTCTTTTTTTCTTCTGATAATTCTGTGGTCATACCTGTATTAATAAATCCTGGAGCAATACAATTAACTCTTATCCATGGAGCTAGAGCTTTAGCAAAATCTTTAGTTAATTTTATAACTCCTGCTTTTGAAGCACCATAACCTGGGCTGCTTGTAGCTTCTTTACCTTTTATTGAACTTATATTTATTATTGAACCTGATTTTTGTTTTAACATATATTTAGCTGCTAGATAAGAACAAATATAAGTTCCTGTTAAATTGATTTTTATTTCTTGATTCCAGCCTTTTATATTTTTATCAAAGTTTTCAAACCAATTTTCAATATCTTGGGGATTAATAGTTTTTCTAGAATTAATTCCAGCATTATTAACAAGAACATTAATAGAACCAAATTCTTTAAAAGTTTTAAAAAATATTTCATTGATTTTTTCTTTATCAGAAACATCACCTTCAAAACTTAGAGAGTTTATATTATATCTTTGTTTGAGTTCTTTTGAAACTTTTTCAATTTCTTCATAATGTCTTGAAATTAGGCATAAGTTATAGTCAAGTCTTGCAAATTCTTCTGCAATTGCTTTTCCAATTCCCCTGGAAGCGCCGGTTATTATTGCTGTTTTTTTCATTTTTTAAATTAAATAAATATGTTTTTACCAATAAATTTAAAATAATCATTAAAAGATTTTTTAAATCTAGGGTCAATTTTTGCGGTTATTTTTATTCTTTCTAAGTATTTCTTACTTTCATAAAAATCATTATACACTTTTTCTTGAATTTCTTTAATTTTTTTATTTTTTAAAGATTTATGATTATAAATTAATGTATTTCTATCATGATTTTCAAGATTTTCATCAAATTTATATTTTGTTTTCATTTCATCATAGAATTTACTTAAGGGTACTGGTGTAAAAATACCAATTCCTAATTGATGTAATGGAAGTTGATTTAGTGTTTTAGCATCCCTTAAAATCGAATCTTCGGTTTCCCATGGAAACCCAACAATATAGAACCCTTGATTTATGATTCCTGCTTCCATTGATTTTTCCAGGACCCTTATTGTTTGATTATTTGTGGTTAATTCTTCTCCTACTTTTTTATTCATTTTTTCTAATGCATGATCATTTGTTGATTCAACTCCCCAAGCAATTTTATAACATCCTGCTTTTTTCATTAATTTTAAAAGATATTCATTACCATCAACTGTTGTAATATTACTCATACAATACCAGTTTGCGTTTATTTCTCTATTAATTATTTCATTGCAAAGTTCTTTTGTTTTTTTAGGAAATGCAGTAAAATTTAAATCCATAAAATAAAAAATATCAATTCCTCTTTTTTTTAGTTCAAACATTTCATCAACAACTTTTTTAGCACTTCTAAATACTACTTTGTTTCCCCAAAAACCAGAATTATCACAGAATTTGCAATTATTATAACAACATCTGCTGTATTCAACAATAGCATATTTTGTGTTTTGAGATAAGGGCGGAATAGAAATCCCTTTATAGGTTTGGTTTAAAATTATTGGGAATCTTAATGCATTAGGTAATGAATCTAGATTAAAATTTCTTTCTCTAATTCCTGTATAAATTCCTTTTTTATTTTTTTTAAAAACAAGTCCTTTTACTTTTTCATAATCTTTATTATTTTCAATTTCATAAAGTAATTCTTTGAAAGTTTCTTCTCCTTCTTTAATAACAAAAAAATCAAAGGGTTCTTCAATATCTTCTTTTAAAAAACTAGGGTATCTGTTTCCAGCAATAGTGATTAAATCTGGAATTCTTTTTTTAAGTTCTTCTGCAATTTCTTTTCCAAAAGAATATTGGCAGGTATACATGGAAAAAGCTGCAATATCTGGTTTAAATGCAATTATTTTTTCAATAAGTTCTTGTTTATTAATTAGAACAATTTTTTCATCTTTTTCTTCTAAGGGTAAAAATAAATCAACTTCATGTCCTTGTTGTTTTGCAATTGCTAGAATACTTTGCAAACCATAAGGTTCACTAACTGCGTGTTGTATTTTTGGGTCTATTTCTATTTGTTGTGGATAAATTCCTGCTATTTTCATTTTACAACCTCTAATTCATAATAAACTTCTGAAAAAATATTCCAGAGAAAAATATTTAGAAATTTTTTAAATGGGAGGTATTTTATAATTTTTTTATGAAGATTTTCAACATCACTAAAAAAATGATTTCTTAATTCTATTTTTCTTATTTTAAATCTAGCTTTACTATAATGTGAAAATTTAACTCCTTTTTGAAAATAATCAAAACTATGCTCTGTAAAAAATCTTACATGAGTAGGATCCCTATAAGCTGCTTCATATCTAAAATAAGGAGCAAAAACATAAATAATTGCTCCTGGTTTACAGATTCTCCATAACTCTTCAACTAAGGGAACAAAATTATTAATATGTTCAAGGATGTGTTCACATTTAACCTCAGAAATAGAGTTTGTTTTAAAAGGCAATGGTGTTTTTTCTAAATCCCAAATTAAATCTACATTAGGTAAAAAAGTTTTATCAATATTTATATGGTCTAAATGTGTTTTTTCTCCAAATCCAAAATTCACTTTTATATTATTAGGTTTTGTTATTGTTTTATTTATTTCATGTTTTTCTTTAATTGATTGCAGGTATTGAATATCCATTGTTTTTTTGATGTTTTAAATAAGTTGTTTTAAGATATATTTGCTCTCAATATATTTTTTATTCTCTATATTATGATCTAGTTAGAATATGCTAAAATAGGGAAAATATCGATTAAACCATTTCTAATAATTTATGAACAGGTTTATCTTTATCTGTAACAAGTTTTACTAACGGTGAGGTTAATTGGTGACTTTTTCCATTTCTATCTTTTAATCTTAAATTTGGACTTGCTTCTATAATTTCAATATTATATTTTTCAAATCTTTTTTTCCTATTTATTAATTCTTCATAAAGACTTTCTTTTTTAGAACCAATTCTAAAATGGAATCTTTCATCTTCTTGAATTTTAAATTGTCTATAATTAGAATTAAATTCTACTTTAACATTTCCAGAAACAGGAACATGAGCTCTAAAAGTTTTAAAATCTGCTGCTTTGAAGTCATTAGAATCTCCTATATGATAAAAAGCAATCATTGGTCCTCTTTCTTTAATTCTTATTTTAGAACTTGGATTTTGCATTGGATTTGACATATCTAATGTAAAAAGATTTTCATATGAAAAATTTAAAAGAGTCATTATACATCCTGGAGGGACTGCTACTTTATCTCCTGATTTACAAACATAAAGTTTAGTTTCATCATCTGAAGCAATTAACATACCGCCAGGGCCTAAAAATTCATAAACTTCTTGAACAAAAAAATCTGCAGAAGGATGTACATGACCCATACTTGAACCATACATATATCCCCTAGAATTAAATAACAAATTCCAAAATTGAGTTATATTTGGTAATTTTTTTGTTAAGTCTTTTGGAGAGTTTTCTTTTCCTTGATATGCTTGTTTAATATTATGCTGAAATCCCCCTCTTTCTTCAATAACTCTTTTGTAAAATTCTCCTCCACATTCCCAAATTTCACCTATACCTCTAATTTTGGAAACATATTCTGATTTTTTTTCTAATTCTCTTACAACATTTGGAGTTAAATCTTTAGTTATCATTACTTATTGCATAAGCTCTAACTTGAGCAGCATCTCCTCCTTGGTAATTTAAAGGTGCTGAAACTAATTTGAAAGGAGTTCTTTTTACCTCATCTCTTAATTGCTTTAAATTTACAAGAGTTTCTAGAGGCAATATATCTTTTCTAAAAAAAATTCTATGAATTTCACTATTGCTTCCAGATGGATCTACAGCAAAAGAGTCTATTCCAATAATATTTAATTTAGGATTTTCTGACACAATAAATTCTGCTGCTTCTTTACTAAAATAAGGAAAAGTTTTTTCAAAATCTCTTTTTTCATCTCTTGATAACCTTCCTTCTCTTATTGACATCTCATCACAAAAACCAGTATAAAAAATTAAAGCACCTATTTGTTTATTACTTGGAAAAGAGTTTTCTAAATCTGTTTTTGTAATTTCTCTTTTTTTCCTTTTCATTAAATCTTTTTGAGTAAGGTCAATTAAAATACAACCATTAATAAATTTTTCAAGAAGATATTGGTCTATTGTTTTTCCATTAGGAATTTTATGAGAAGGAGCATCAATATGTGTTCCGTGATGATTTCTTATATTTAAATTTAAATAACCTGATTTATATTTTTTATCCGGAGTTGTTCCTAAGCAAAAACCACCTTCATTATGGATAAACCCTTTTTTTGTAGTTTCAAATTCTGCTTTTGTTATATCTATTTTAGGTTCAGAATCTGAAGCATATTTGAACATGCTGTTGTGGATAGGGTAAGTTAAGTCAATTAGCATTGTAAGCACTAATAAAATTGTCTGGGGTCTCCTTGTTTCATTTGTTTGTAGATTTCAAATACTAAATCTGTACTTGGTTTCATAAATTTCATTGTAGTTGGAGGTTCTACGCCTCCATTAAAATAATCCAAAAAACTAATCATCATATTATAATAAGGATCTCCTTTTGTAACTATATTTTCTTCATATTTGGTTTTTGGTCCGGTTCTATCAGTATAAGCTATTGAATTTCTTAAAAAATCTAGAAACATTTCTCCTTTTTCAAAGTCAACTCTAAAAAATTTAAGAGGTCTTTGCTTACATTTTGAAACTCTAATATGACCGTTAGCATTATTATCAAAATTTCCATTACTACTTTTTAAACCAAAATAAACATCAGCTGCGGTTTCACTTTTTATAACCTCATTTCTGGATTTTTTATTTCCACTAAACTCGTATTTATATGAGGTTGCTTCTTTTACATTAGCTACTCTAGCACCAGTCATATAAAGAAGATGCATTATATGTACTCCAGTATCTAACCATATTCCTCCCCCACTTTCTGAAGGATCTAATAGCCATTTATATCTTTCTGCATCTAAAAAATCATTTTCTTCTAGAAAACCTTCTATAGAGAGAATATTTCCAAATCCTTGTGTTTTTTCTCTAAAAGTTTTGTAGAATTCTATTGAGGGATCTTTATAAGAATAGTGTTCAGCACATATTGCGCATACATCACTTCTATTTATAGTACCTACAATATCATTGATAAGGCCAGTAGTATGTGCTATTGGTTTTTCAAGTATAATTCCTTTTCCAGCTTCAACAATTTGTTTAACAAGTTCATATCTAACATTATTTGGAGTAGCTAAATAAACAATATCAACTTCATCAAGAAATTTTTTTGCATTTTCTTCATTAAAGTGACCATTATCTGTTTGATGGTGTTGAATGTTTCTGTCTTCATTATGAATCCTTATTAAAACATCTTCAATAGAAGCTCTTTCTCTAGGCCTATCTATTTTTCGGGCTTCAAGTTTTGCAATTGTTTCATCTATACTACGGGTATTAGCAACACATTTTATAACAATTCCTTGTTCGTTTTCTAATTTCATAAATCCAGGATAAGCATACTCTAGAATTACTTCTCCAAGACCGAGTATTCCAAGTCTGGCAGGGCTTTTAACTCCTATCACTTCTTCTCTTACCTCTCTTTTAATCTGTTTTGTAAGATTCATGAACTTAAACAATATTTTTTAGGTTATATCTCTTGTCCATATTTTTCTTGACTAGTATATTCTACACATTGATAAATAAAATCACTATTTAAAATTAAAATAATTTTAATTTCTTGTTTTTCACATTAGAATATATATCACACTAGTTTATATATACTATATATTCATAAGTTATTTAAATAGTGATGTATATAACCTATAAGTGTTTAATTAAGCAACTCTTTAAATCCTACTGTTAAAATGAAAAGAAGAATTATTAAACAAGGCCATAATACTATGACCATAACATTGCCTGCTGAATGGGTAAAAAAATTAAATCTAAAGTCAGGTGATGAAATTGATTTAACAGAAAATAATGGTTCTTTAATAATTAGTACAGAGGGACATAGTAAAGAAAAATCTGCAGTAATTGATATAACGGGGTTTACTATCCCTCTTTTATGGAGATTTATGCAATCATCTTATAGGTCTGGTTGTAATGAAATTAAGGTTATTTTTGATCCAACTAATAAAAATTATGAAGATGCTTATCATTATTATACTACTAGTTTTGATTATAAAATTTTAGGGGAAAAAGTATATTCAAAACCTGCATTAGTTATGTTACAATCTGTTGTAGATAGATTTATTGGAATGGGAATTATAGAAACTGGTAAAAATTATTGTATTATTAAAGAACTTGGTGAACCAACAATAAAAGAATTTGAGAGTTCATTAAGAAGAATTTTTTTAGTTATTTTACAAATGTTTGAAAGATTAGCTGAAGCAATTGAAAATGATGAGACAGGAGATGTTGGATTATGCAAGGAATTACATGCAATTGATTTAAATATTGATAGACTTGTAGATTATGGTTGTAGAATATTGAATAAAATTAATGGTCATTTTTCAGAAAGTAAAAAAACATTATTATTTTCAACTCTTTTTATCCTTGAATTAGTTGGTGATGAATTTAAGTATATTGGAAAACATTTAGCATCTTCTAAAAAGTCTGTTAAAGGGGCTCTTCCTTTTGTTCATAAAATAGAAGATCATTTTAATACTTATTATAAATTATTTTATAAATTTAATAGGGAGAGTGCGATTGAAATGGGTAAAAAAGATTTTGAGATTTATAGTCAACACTTTAAGATTAAGGAAAAATTAGAAGGAGATAGTAGGAGTATTGTGAGACATTTTATGATGCTTGGAAAATTCGCTTGGGTATTATCTGAATTAAGAATTGAAATGGAGTTTTGAAAA
>CAZJPU010000002.1:0-1704 GCA_964548105.1 Candidatus Woesearchaeota archaeon
CTCCCTGGAGAGTTAGGAAGAAAAATTAGGGCAGTAGTAGATATTGGAAGAAATGATCTTGAAACAGTTTTAGATGTTACAGATAAATTTGGGAGTGCAATTGAATATGATTATTCTCATACATATCAAGGAATAAGAACTGCTACAGAAGTTCTTGCAGATAGAAAGGGAAATTGTATTGAACAAAATGCATTTTTATATGCAGCATTAAAGGCCCTTAAAATAAACTCGCGATTTACTGTTTTAAAAAATCCAAAAGGATATGTAAATGGGATTGATGATCTCGGATTTCATGCAGTCTTAAGATTTAAGTGTGATGGAAAAAGATATTTAGCAGATTTAGGATGTAGTGGAGTTGTAGAAGACAATAAAGAATTTAAATATGTTATGCGTCAGGATATGACCTTAAATGAATTTGTTTCTTTTTATTTAATGGATGGTGGAGAAGATATGTTAATTCATGGAAATCCCAAGGAAGCTTTAGAATTTTTTAATTGTGCATTTGCTGTAGACCCTAATAATTATCCCTTGTATTTTGCTGCAGCAGAAGCACGACTGCAACAAGGAAAATTAAGAAAAGCAGAAGAAAACTGTAAGGAAGGTATAAAAATGGCTCCAGATATTGCAGATGTTTATGTAGGATATGGAGAAATTTTACTTCAAGCAGAAGTTTCAAAAAATAGAGTGATAAAACAATATAAAAAAGCAGTTTTTAAGGAAACAGAAGATATTCAAGTATTAACATTACTATCAAGAAGACTAGGGAAATTAGGGGAGAAAAAATTAAGAAAAGAAGTATTAGAAAAACTTAATGAAAGGAGAGGGGGCCTTTCTCCTGAAGAATGGAGTGTTAACTCTGGAACTTGGCATAAAAAAGGATAAAACATAAATTTTTAAAGGTAAAATATTTTCAAAAAAAATGAATCGTAAAATTAGTGAAGAAATTCATTTGAAGAATGGAGAATTCTTAGTAGTTGGTGAGCTCCACAGATGTGAGGGTTTTAGTGGAGAGGTTATTGCTTCAAATAATTATTTAAAAGATATTGGAAAGTTTATTTTAGGAGTAAGATTATTCATAGGTTTAGATTCTGAGGGATCTATTTCTTCTGGAGGTCTAGAATCACTTCATAGAGATATTGATTTATCTGATCCTATCTGTGTGGGTGGTTATTTTGTTGATCCTAGGACTCTTAAAGAAAGAAGTCTTGCAAAAGGAGAAGCAATAGTTCGACTTCATCCTAGAACTGTACAAAGTCATGCTCAAACATATATTGATAAAAAATTAGAAATGGCAAGTCAAAAATTTGAAGAAGGTATTAGGAGTTATAGAAGAAATTGAGGGGTTCTTAATTAAATAAAAAAATAATCTATGATTAAAGACCAAATTGCTGAATTTTTAGGGGAAAATAAGACCAGGTTAATTTTAGAAGTAAGTTATGAATGTAATTCTGCTTGTTTTGCTTGTTGTGTTGATTCAGATTCATCAAAAAAGAATCAAAGAATGGATCCTCAAATTGCAAGGGCTACTATTGACCAAGCAAAAGATAATGGGATAAATTATCTTCTTATAACTGGTGGAGAGTCAACCCTTGTTCCTTATGTTCCAGATCTAGTTGAATATGCAAATAAGAAAGATATTAAGACAACAATAAACACAAATGGTAGTAAATCAGATATTAATTATTGGAAGGGATTAAGAGAAAG
>CAZJPU010000002.1:1714-30989 GCA_964548105.1 Candidatus Woesearchaeota archaeon
AGGGTTAGATTATGCTTGTGTTAGCATAGATGCATCACATATATTACCTGAAATTAACTCTTCTCCAATTCCTATAGAAAAATCATGGGAAACTGTAGAAAATTTAGTTAATCAGGGAATAGGAACTATTGTTGCAGGAATGAGATTTCCAGGATTTCATTTAGATGAAGACCAAATTTTTCAAGAATTAGTAAAAAGGTTTAGAAGTTTTAAAAGAACAAAAACAGGAGACGAAGTAGTTAGAGTAATAAAAGAAGGGGAATCTGTAGTTAAATTAATAAAAAAAGGAAAAGAACATTACCTTGTCAGAGGAGGACTTATAAATTATGATGGAAGACTCCAACAAGTTGGTTTTCCATTAGGAGAAAAATGCGGGCTAGGGGTGGATCTTTATTCCAGATTTTCCATAAGAATGGATCCTAATCATGGTATAAGAAGTCCTTGTAGTAGTTATCAACAAATTAAGATTCATCCTTTTCAATTTGATCCAAGTGATTCCAATAGTTTAATGCAAGGTATTAAAAGACTAAGAAAAGATGAGGAATTTAAAAAATTCTTAAAACAAGGTCTTCCAGAAAGTGGTGTTGTTGATGTTTGTGAAGTGTGTATTGAGAGATTTTTAAAATAATTTATTTATAGATAATTGATTGTCATAAAGTTTTTAAGAGATTAATGATGAGTTTTTTTAATAAAGAGAAGGGTGAATTTTTGATAAAGGGTTGAATAATATGTTTTATAATTTAGCAAAATGTAGATTAAGAAGAATTCTTAAAAAGTGGGAGAGTGGGGCAGATTTAACAAATCGAGATAGAGAAACATTTTATCAAATTAGAGGAGAACAATACAGGATTATTGCAGAGAAAAATTATGTAAAGGCAGATAATTGCAAAAGATTTCAAGAAAATTTTACTGGAGGCTTTGATTTTAATGAAAAGTATAGTAAATTTTATAGTGAATTTAAAGTGAATTTAAAAAAAGCAGGGAAATCTTTTTCTTTAAGAGATTACTGGAGAAGACAATAATATTTATAAACAAATAATTTATAGGTATTTATTATGTCAGGTGCAGATACTTCAGATACAAAAAGTGTAGAGACTTCAACTAGAAAAGAACCTTCAAGAGTATTATATGTTTGTGGGCATCCTATGGATTCTCCAGGACCTTATATTGCAGATCTTACTTTATTAAGAGTTGATGAAATAGAAAGTCATCATGTAAGGTATGCAGAAACTGCAATGAATGAATTAGGAAATTTTTCTCAATATTATGATGCAGTTGTAATGAGGGATGGTTCTATTCCAAAAAATAAAGATGATTCAGAGTTTTCTGCAAATGAAGGATATGATGTTATGAGACTTGCTCAAAGAAAAGGAATTCCAGTAATCTTATTATCTCTGGCAGGTCCTAAGAGAAATACCCATATTCAAAGAGAATTTGGTATAAAACATGTTTTTGATTATGCTTCTTTATATGAAACTTGGAGGCCGGCACTAAAAGAGGTGCTTCTGGGGGAAAAGGGTCTTACTGAAAAACTAGGAGAAAAAGCAGGAACACAGAGTCCTCTTAGAACACTAGAGAGTCAATGATTGTAAAATTAAAGGAGGGGATAATTCTTAAAAATATTTTGCACATAATTAGTTGATGAAGAATAAGAAGGTTAGAGAAAGAATTGACTAAAAACATAATTTTTTAAACCTAAAATAATAATGTTTTGATAATAAGAGAGTTCTGATTAAAAAAATTTAAGTAAAAATACAAAATGAATCTAAGAGAATTATACACAGATAATTTATTTCGAGAAGTTTTTGAAAGATTACAAAAAGAACGAGCTAGTGGAAAGCATGATTGCTTAGTTACTCATATTCAAGGTCCAGAAATTTTATCAGACGAAGTTCTTAGAGATTGGATTGCTTTTAATTATGTTTGGGCAGTTGAATCAAAACCAGATGGAAGTCTTATGATGGGAGAATTAGGGGGAGTTATTCCTACTGTTTCTAATGATGGAAAACAAGCTTTAGCAGTTTCAATTCCAAGCATGGAAAAAGTTCTTTATGGATTTGGAAGTATTAGAGAATATGGTAAAACTAAAGATCTAAGAGTTATTTCAGAATTAGAAGAAGTAATTGAAATACCATTAGAATGTAGGCAAGGAGTTGATGTTGTTAATGGTAATGCAAATTTTGCTCATTATGACTTTACAACAAGTGTTGCCCAAGAAAGGGAATTAGATGGTTTGTATGCTAATCCTTGGTTTTCATCACATATAGATTTACTTATTTCAAACAGATGTTTGGATAATGAAGAGTATGTTTTTAATATTCCTATAAATCATCAAGTTTTTGAAAGGCTTAGAAAGATTAAGGAAAAAGGTGAGAAGATGAGTTTAAAAAAACGGGAAGTATTAATAGACTCAAAAGATGCTATTTTACCAAAAGATTTTATTGCTGGATTTCATATGACTTATGATAGGAATATTATTGAACTCAGGCCTGTAGTTTGTGAAAGAGAATTAGAAGGTTATGAGAGTTTTCTAAAAGAACAAGGAATGGAGCCTGTTTCTTCAAAAATTTCTTATATTGGAACTAGTGGTCCTTATGGAAGAAAAGGAAAAATGGATATCGCTGAGGGAAGAATGGTAGTTTAAATAAGATTGCAAGTTTAAAATAGTTAATTCTAAAAACCTCTTTATCTTTTTATTTTAAGAATATGGTTAAAACAAAAAAATCATTAAAATCTAAAAAAGTAAATGTAAAAGTAATAATATATTCTATTATTGCATTTGGTTTTTTAGCACTAACATTTCTTGTTGATTGGATGTTTATAATTGGAGCTATGATTATGATCTATTTAAATCAAAAAGAATTAATGAAGAAGAGATGAAACTAAGTTTTTTGTAGTTCTAATAGTTCTTATTTAATCAATTATTAAACATTACCTAAATATTTATAATAATAAAAATTTGATTATTTAAATGGTTGATTCTGAGGTCTTGGTAGGAGCACATGTTTGTTTAGATATAAGGCATTATGATCCTGGGGTTGCTTGGGATATGATTAGTAGTATACAGCCAGGAATAAGAAGAAACCCCAATAGTAATCTAACACATATAACAAATCCTATTTCTCCTGATTTAGAAGAGAGAATGGCTGAATTTATTCAAGAAGCATCTCAAAGGGAAGGAGGGGTTACAACAGGAGGCACTGTATCAAATACTGGAATTCCATTAGGTTATCTTTTAGGAGGGGAAAATGTTGAATTAATAACAAAGGTAGGTTCAGATCCTGTTGGAGAGAGTATTAAACAAATAATTAGTAGTCATCATCAAGGTCCTCTTAAACTATTAGAAAGTAATAGTCCTTCTTCTTATACAATCATTACCCAAAGTGATGGTCAAGCACATTATTTTCATTGTGCTGGTACAAATGATGATTTTGCACCAAGTGATCTAGGAAAATATTTAACTCCTTCTTCAAAATCTGATGGAGGTTTTTTTGTTTTTGGTTATCCTCCATTAATGAAACAGTGGAATGAAGATGAAAAAGTATTAGGAGATACATTAAAAAAAATAAGAGATAATGGAAAAAGAACTTATTTAGATATGAATGGGGTTACTGGAGATTCAAGGAAATGGCAAGGAATTTTAAATCATGCAATGCCTCATGTTGATGTTTTTAATCCTAATTTAGAAGAAGCATTAACTATAATGGATCCATATTTACTTGAAAAATTAAAGGAAAAAGAAACAAGTGTAAAAAAAGTGAATAGGGATTATGATATAATAGATGCTATGACTGATCCTAAATTTACTTTGAAAAGATTAGGAAAATATTATTTAGAGATGGGGGGGCATGCAGTTATAATCAAGTGTGGAAAACAAGGTTTGTATTTAAAAACAAATAATGATAATCCTGAAGCTTGGAGAAATGTTGAAGCGTTTGTTCCTGCATATGTACCAAGAACTCTTGTTGATACTACAGGAGCCGGAGATAATGTTTTAGCAGCGCTTGTTGCTGGCGATTTTAGGGGTTATGGACCTACTGAATGTTTGGAACTTGGAGTTGGAGCAGGTTTAAGAACTGTTGAATATAGAGGCTCTATAGGCGCATTTCATTCTATGGATCATTTAAGTATAAATGGTAGACAAAGGATAGGAATTCCTAATAGCTTAAAAAGTCCTTGTTTAAGTGAAAGAAGTATGCAGGTTCCATTTCAAGAATATAAAAATTAATAATTAAATCCTTTGATGAAAAGAATTCTGAGAGAGATATAAAAAGATCCTAAATTAATAGGGTATACCCAAAGAATTTATCTAGTGCGTGCCTTAGCATATCTTACAGATTCTGCAATTACCTGTTCATGTTCAGGAGTTGTTGGTTCTCCAGAATAAACAATTGGTATTGAGGGAGGTTTTGAAGAACCAGGTATAAGACATAGACAATAATCACGCCCTTGAGCATCTCTTACAGCAGAATCTATAATTCCTTCAAAATTATCTGGCCTGTCTAAAGGGCCTTTAACAACAATTGGTATCCTCGTCATTGATAATCAAAGCCTCTTAAGTTTAAATAATTATCTGGGATGTAAAATAATTGGATGTATAGAGTTATATGAAATATAACTCAGGTTAGGGAAGTTTTAATAATTATTTTAGAGTCATAATTCTCAAACAAATAATTCTAAAAACCCCTTTTAACTATTAGTTTTATGAAAACAAAAATTATTGCAACTATTAGTCCAAAACTTGTGGGACATACAGAAACGTATAAACAAATGCTTTTTTCAGGGGTGAATATAATTAGAATAAATCTAAAATATACTACCATAGAGGGTTTTGAAAAAATGAGGGAAAAAACATTAAGAATAAAACCTGAAACAAAGATCTTGGCAGATATTAAAAAACGTAGTGTATTACAGAAATTGAAAAATAAAAAATTTGATTATTTAGCAATATCTTTTGCAGAACTTCCTAGTGAAATAAAAAATATAAAAAAAATGTTTCCGAGAGCTAAAATAATTTCAAAAATAGAAACAAAAAAAGGAGTTATGAATATTGATAATCTGATTAAAGGAAGTGATGGGATAATGATTGCTAGAGGAGATTTAGGAGAACAAATAAATATTGAAAAACTTCCAATAATACAAAAATTAATTACAAAAAAATGTAATAAAAAGAAAAAGATGTCAATTACTGCTACAGAAATAATGCCTTCTATGGTTCATAATAAGCGACCAACAAGAGCAGAGGTTAGTGATATTGCAAATGCTATTTTAGAAGGTGCAGATGCTTTGCTTCTTGCTGAAGAAACAGCAATTGGAAAATATCCTGCATTAACTGTGCAAACAATGAAAAAGATAATTTTAGAAATAGAGAGGAGTAAGAGAAAAGTTTAGAGAAAAGATTATAGAAACTTAAAAATATTGTCCTGAAATATTTAAATAATGAATTTTTTACGAGATTGGTAACCCTTATTTATGAAAAAATTCAATGCCATAATTCATATCATAATCATTGATTATTACCTCTCCTCCGCAAAGATAAGGTGTTTCTTCGATGCACATAAATATAACTCTCTTAAAAGGGAAATATTCAGAGTTATAGAAACTAGTAGTTTTATATTTGCCATCTAAATCCTCTATTGCTTTTTTTCCGAATTCTATTGCGGACTCATTATCTATTGGAAATTCTGCACTAATATTCTTTCTTCCTTCTTTTGAAACAAGGATAGCAGTCCCTTCAAGGCGGCATTTATTATTTAAACAATAACAGAAAGGGAGTCCTTCATAATCTCCTTCCCCGAAATTATCTTTGTTTAAGCACTTTTGATTATCTTTTCCTTGATTAAGTAATATGCAATCTCCACTACTAACGCAATAATCTTCTTGTTTCATAAATGAGTTTTCTTTATTATCTCCAATTGAAATAAAAAAGTAAACGACAAAGATCGTTAACAAAATAACAGCAACAATTCCTATAGTAAAGCCTCTTTTCATGTTTAAAGCAAGGATTAAATGTATTTAAAACTTATCTAAAAAAACAATGAAAAAGATAATTTTAGAAATAGAAAAGAGTAAGAGAAAGATTTAGTAGAGTTTTCATAGTTAAAGGATTTAGAAGTAAATTAACTGCTTGTTTAAGGGGTTTAAGTGTTGTTTAAACACTTTCAGGAACAAAATCAGGATCATATTCCCATCTTCCAAAATCAATTAAACGAACTAAACTAGATTTGGGATCATAGAAATAATTTCCAGGATTTAATGCATCCCTACCTGGTAAAAGTCCAATATCTATTGCTTTTCCAAATTCTTGTTTAGCTAATTCTTTTGCTTTTCCTAAATCAACAAATCCTAATTCATCTGCTCTTGGAATTTGTAGATATTCCATGATAAAAGCAGGGTATGCGGTATCATAAAGTCTTAATCTTTCAATTCCCATTGGACGCGGAACATTTCCAATTCCAGCTTCAAAAAGCTTATGATTAATTTCACACTCATAATCTAATTCTTTAACAGCTCCATGATTCTCTCTTAGACTATAATCTGGATTTTCTTCAGGGCCTTTTGTAGAATAAAGGATTTTTGCTACATATTGAGGGGATAACCTAAATACAACACCTTTTGTACCATTTTTCAGTTGTTCAAATTTTGTTTTAGGTAGTTTTACCCATGAAACATCTATTACCATTTTTAAGAACCAATTTAGTAGTTTTTAAGGGTTTTGGGAGGAGATTTTAAAGAATTTTTGGGGTGGGTAAAGATGAAAAATAATTAATTCTTAAAAAAGAAATTCTTACTTTTTCTTAACAGCTTTTGATTTTTCATCAGAAAGTCTATAGCCATATAATCTATGAAACCCTAGTATAAGTCTGTCTGCATCATCTATATTTTGAAAATCAAAAACAGGGCCATAAGTTTGTAAAAGCTCTTTTTTTAATGATAATGTTTGTTTTTTTGATAAATTTCCAAAAAATCCTTCAAAAGATTTTCCATTCTCAACTTTTTTGATTTCTTCTAAATCTTCATTAACAAGTCTTTTTTCTAGTTCGCAAGATTTTTTTTCTTCAGTTGTAAGGTGTTCTGAAGCTAGTTCATAATCTTCATTAATTAATCTTGCCTTATATCTTACAACAAGTGCTTCTCTACTTTTTGGGTCTGATACTGCTTTTTTCCATTCCTTATAACTAAATATCATCTCTTTTCTAGAATAATCTCTTAAGCTTTGACTTAATCTTGTTATTTCTGTTTTTAATTGAGAATCTAGTCCTGACCTCTCAGGGGCTTTACCATACAAAGGCAGGGTTGGAGTAGTTAGAGTTACTAAAGTTGTTAATGCTACTGCAGAAATTAAAGTTAATCTGGATTTTGATTTAGTTCTTCTAGAATGAGTTGTGGAATATGAATTCATTTAAAATTGAGAGTAATTCTAGTTTAAAAATATTGTTGTGGGGTGAAATGCCATAATCTTTATAAATTTAAATTTTTGTTGTTTGATATGGGATTCTCAGATCTTATGGGCTTGGTTACAGGAAGAGGCCCTAAAACAAATCTTCCGAGAAATTTAAGAAGATTTCTAGAAAAAGTTAATGATGCAAGCAACATAGTGCTTCCTTGGCATCCAGAAGCATCAATTAATGATTCAATACAAGGTTATGGAAAAGGAACTGAAATAAAAATAGAATTCCAAAAAAGATTGCAATGTCTTGGAATTCTTTCTAAAGAGTTTTATTTAGATCCTTCTCAGGGCAAGTTAAGTGCTTCTAATTGGTATTTTCATATAGATGATATTTTACCCTCAATTGAAGAATTAGAGCAAAAGAGTTTTTCTCAAATTAATAGAGTTTTTGGTGCAAATATGAGAGATATGTTTTATTATACTAATAGCTCTGACGCATCAAACGACTATGGAAGAATTTATTCAAATACTGCAGTTATTGAAGGAAGACTATCTTTAGATCCAAAAACCATGGCCTTGGATTTTGATTTTTGTGAAAGTAAACAAGTTTCTTTGCCAGATTTGATGTATGATCGGACAGATAGTTCTTTTGCACGAGAATATGCTGTAAAAAAAGCTATGACAGAAGTTAACAAGGCGAGGCGGGGTTAAGAATTGAACGATTATAATGAATCTATATGGAATGTAAACTAATAAAATTTATAAATTAAAACTCTTGTTATTTTTGATGGAAAAAACTCTTTATATTGATGGAAAAGAAGTGACACATTTCTTAGGAAAAACATACACAGATGGAACAAATTTTTATGTTAGAGGGCCAGGAGTTAAAATTGAAGAACCAGAAGAAGGAAAATTAGAAGGAACTGTTCACGAGGAAGTTCAAATCTTTGTAAAACTAGATCCTGAATTAGTGTCTCAGTTTAAGATGCGTGATGTATTCGAGATATCTCGGACTTTTTCTGGAGAATAACCTGCTACAGGCCCAGGATTTCTTTAATCTTTTGCAGCTGGGTTGTAAAGTACCGGACGTACTTGCATGCCACAATGAGGGCCATTATAACCAAGGACAGACATGAAGATATCAGAGAAACCGTTGTCGGATTCATTATCAATTCCAGTCATACTAATCATTGGCCTATTATTATGAGGTAATGGTTCACAATCAAAATTATGAGAAACATAAAATCGTGGAACCCATTCACAATCGTGTAATAAATCTGGAAGGTCTGAAGGTCCTAGTTCATCAATGATAGGCATAAGTTTATGGCGGTTTCTCCAAGAATATCTCCCACTTCTAAAATCTCTTCCGAGTATTTTTGCTGCAGCCTGATTGAGAAAATCAGGTCCTTTTCCAGATTTGTCTATGGCAAGGGGCATACCTGTTTGTGGATTAAGATATGTTCCATCAACGCAAATTGCAACCCCTTCATAACGAGGAATAGTTGTACTAAATGTTTCTTCTAACTCTGAATCATATCTTTTTGTCCAATCTACTTGAACAAAGTCGCCTTTTATTTCTGCATTTGAAAAATCAAGAACATCAGAGGCTCCTTCGCCCATAAAAAACTCACCCCTATTAGCTAAACCTTTATGGTTCCTCATAGTAAGTCCAATAACAAGATTGTTGTAAAATATACTCATTACACCTTCAACTACTTCAGGAGGTACATAGTTTCCTTTGATATATTCCATAGCTGTCAAAGTCAAAGCAGCATGGTCACTTAATGAAAGCAGAGTAGTTTCTTCTAAAGAAGAAATCCCATTTAAATTGCAACACCCTCCTTTTGTTTGTAATCTTGAACTTACTTGTGCTCCTGGAAAACTCCAGTCAGCACTACCTATTTTTATTTTGAATGCAGGTATCTCCACTGGATTAATTAAATCTGCTAATTTACTTGACATGCTAGGTAAGTATGAGAAAGAGCATTTAAAGATTTTGGTTACAGAGTTATTTGTATAAAGTATTGATTGTATAAAAAGGCGGTTCTTATTTAGATTTAATACACAAAGCTTTTGATACCATAATATTTATAAAGTTTTAATATGTGAGATTATTTAAGATGGGAGAACAGTTAGAACAATGGATGAAAGGACCCCAATATATGAGAGCGTTAGCAAATCCAAAGGATCCATTATTTGATGAAGCAGTACATTTTAATGATCCTGAAAATTGTGGGACTTCTGAAATAATATTTCTTGGTGATCAGATAAGAATCTGCAAATATAAAATTTGGGATTATTGGAAAGGAAACCTTTGTAAAAACAAGGAATCAGAATATGATGAGAAAAAATGTCCCTATCATAGTAGGTCAAGACATCCAATTCCTGAAAAATCTGGGTTAGCAGAAAAGGCTGAAACTCCTGAAGTAGAAGTTTCTTAGTTTTTTTTTGAAATTTTAAGTTTGATAATTGAATGTAAGATTGGCTTGGTGTGGAATTATTTTTCTGGTTTTTTTAAGATTAGCTATTGATTGTAATAAATTGTAATAATACTTAAAAATAAGTAATTATTGGATTTTTTAATATGTGGTACACACCTAATTCAGATCCAGACATTGTTTCAAGAAAAGGAATTTGCGAATATACTTGTTGGAGCTATGGATTGTTTGGAGATGAGACTGTTTGTGATGCAGGAGATGATGGTTGGGGAAGTTTTCAAGAACCAGTAGTAGAAGGACAAAAATGTTTATATCCTAATAAAAAAGATACAAGTCCACCAGATCTTATAGTAACAATGAATGGATTATGTGCTGCATTAACTGGAGGGGTAATTGTTGGAGGGCGTGATGACAATACTCAACTTGTTAATACTTTGATAGGTTCTAAATCTGGAAAAGATTAGGGAAGTTGGGGGAGTTAGGGATTGGGTGAATTATTTATGGGGCTGTTAAATATTTTTCAAATTAATCTTCGTTAGATAAAACTAAAAAACATTCTTTTGTAATTTCTTTATGTTCTTTGGGAAATAAAATAATATCTCCTTTTTCAAAAAAAACTTTTTTATTGCCCTCATAGCCAATTAATGTTTTTCTAGAAAATTTTTCAAAATCCTTAAACTCCTTGGTAAGTTTAAAGGGTTTATTCTTATTAATATAAATCTTTTTAGTTTTGAATAATTTTTTGGGGGATGTTTCTTTATTTGTTCCAAAAATATTTTTAGTTTTTATTAAAATATTTATAATAGATTCTTTTGCTAATTCTATTGAATCTTGAGATTTATCTAACCCACATTCAATACAAACTCCTTGTTTTCCTTGACTTGCCATGTATCCATCTGATCCACCTTTTTGAAAATCTTTAATACCTAAGATAACATTTTCTGGAGATAAAACTGATATTAAATTAAAACAATCTTTTTCACAAAGAATATATTTTAGAGAGTTTGAAGTTTTAGAAGAATGTAAATCAAGTAAGATGTCTGCTTTTTTTAGAAAGGGTTTAATTTCTTCTGCAGTTTTTCCTTCAAGAGTTTCTTTTATTTCAAAAGGTAGATTTTCTAAAAAACACCTATTAAGATCATATTCTATAAATCTTTTAACTTGTTTTTGTGCTTCTAAGTTTGCATAGATAAAAGTAACTTCTCCAGAATCTATCCCTATTTTAGGGATTAATTCATCAAATGCCTTAACACCACAAATCTCATCACCATGCACACCGGCCAGTATTACTATTTTTTTCCCAGTATTTATTCCTTTCTTAGTAATTACTTTTATATTTGTCATTTTAAACTGCAACAATCTCTTTGGAGGAATGTTTTTTTAAAATATCTTCTAAATTATCTGGAACTTTTCCACTATAGACTACAGTATCTAATTCACTATGAAAAACATCATCACTAATTACTTCTAATTCTAAATGTTGCCAAGCATGTTGAGCAGCAGAATTACTTAATTGAGCAGGGATTATCAGTTCCTTTGCACCTGTTATTTTTGTGCCTCCATAAATTAAATATTTACTTAATCCCTTTTTTTGATAAGGTTTTGCAATTCCTAATCCACTTACTGCAAATTTTCCAAAACCTATTTTATGTAAATCAATAAACCCTATCGGAACATATTTTAGGTGTTCTGCTTCTAATTCTTGGACTAGTTGAGGATCCACATATTCTTTAGGTAAAACTAAGCTTATTGGAGCACCTCCTAAAATTAAGGTATCTAATTTCATAAAATCAGGTGCAGGTAAATCTCCAAAGGCATTTCCATCTAACAACCAGTAAGTTTTAGCTAGGTTTTTATCTAAAAGTGCATCTAAGTTTAAAACTGGTTTTCCAAAAACACTGCTTTCACAAACCATTTCTGCATAATTATGCCCTAAAAAGGCATAACTAAGATGGTTTAATATTTGAGAGTTATTTTTATTAGGTTCCATAGTTAATTTTATATAGTTTGTGGTTTTATACTTTATGTCTAATATTAGACATCTTACAATGGAAAAGGCAATAAAAACAGCGCGGCTTGTAAAAGAAGAAATAGAATCAAATTTTTATGTTCAACAAACATTAAAAAAAGGTCTTATTAATTATTCAGAATTAGCAAGGCAATTACTTTTAAAAATAAAACAAAAAAACAAAAAAGCTAATTTTTCCTCGGTTTTAATTGCTATACAAAGATATTATGATGAAATTCAAAAATCAAGTACTGATTTTGAAAAATTCATAAAAGAAAATATACCTAATCTAGAACTAATTATAAAAAATAATATTATAACTCTTTCTTATGAAAGGACAAAAAAAGTAATGTCTGTTTTAAATGAAATATCTAAACAAATCCAATGGCATGCAGGAGATATTATGTTTATTGTACAAGGGACAAGCGAGATAACAATTATTGTAGATAAAAAAAATAAAAATAAATTTGATAAACTAAAAAAAGAATTATTAGAAATTAAAGAAGATTTGACAACCCTTTCAATAAGAGAGCCAGAAGGAAAAGTTTATTCTAAAGAAATCCCTGGGTTTTTAGCATTACTAACATCTACTTTAGCAAATAAAAATATCAATATTTATGAGTTAGTTACTACATTTAGGCAAGAAATTTTTGTTATTCATAAAAAAGAGATAACCAAAGCTTATGAGGCTATAAATGATTTAATTGAATTTTATGGAAGATTGCAAAGAGTTAATTCTAATTAAATATTTAAAATCAGAGCCAGTTCAGTTTATTTCTATAGAAAAGCTTAAAAACATATATTAGAATCTCTAATTATCCCTGGGGAATAAGAGTTCTGTGATGATTTAAGATGGATTGGAGAGAAGAAATTAAGAGAATGCAAAATATTCCTAAACTTAAAGGAATTATGGATGATAATATAAGAAAAATTCCAGATTTTTATGCAGAAAGGATGAGGCTATTAGGGGGATTTTTCACTGAAAATAGTTCTCCTGTTGATATTGTTCTTATTTTATATGGTGCACTTTCTGATAATCATCTGTTGGCACATCATCTTGAAGGAAATAACCCATTATTCTATAGACCTAAGGCATCACATAAGAGAGTTATTAAAAATTCTTTTTTAGAGGGGAATATTCATCCTGAAAGAACGCTTTTAATGTTTGATGGTGATATGAAAACTGGGGCTGCTATGAGAGAAACTGCAGAGTTTTTTACAATAGCAGGATATGAACGTTCAAAGATGTTTGGTTATCTTGATGAGGGCTGTAAATGGAGACATTATCATACTCCGGAATTAATGCAGGTTGATGATTTATTAAAAAAAAATTAAGTTAATAATCACTCATGAAAACCAGTATAGCCATTTGTCAAAAAAACAGATAGTTCTTTTATATCCCAAAAAAATTCCCAAATAGTCCCTCCTAATATTTGTTTTTCATAAAAATTTTTATCCCTATAATTTAATCCTCTAAATGACTCTTGGATTTTAGTGCTTGTTATGTGAAAAGAAGTTTTGCATTTAGATGCAAGAACCATTTGAGCAGACACAATCATTAGTTCAGAAGTATATTCCCCTAAGTTTGCTTGAAAATATTCTGATGTTGTTAAAATTTGTCCAGAAGTATTCCAGTCTGTCTTTCCCCTATCTTTGGGAGCATCCCAACCTATATGTCGATAAATTAATCCTGCTAAATCTTGCTGGCATAGGTCTTGTACAATAGGCATTTGTTCTTGGACTATTGGATTATAATTTCTAACCTGTGGTGAACTCATATATCCTAATACCTTCTTCTGACGATCTCTTAAAGTTATCTTGGATGAAACCATTTTAGTTTTGTTTATTTTTTCGGTATTCTAAGATATTCCCTCTTTTTATTCTTTGTTATGTTTGGGGGGGGGATTATGGGAGATTGAGAAAATTGTTTTAAGGTTTTTCATCAGTTAAAAGTGGGATACTTAGTGAATGCTTTACAAATAATGTTTCACAAGAAATAAATGTTTAAATACTTCTCTAACTATTAAACTTACAATTAAGAGGGTGTTTAAAAAAATGGTCACATTTGGTCAAAAACAAGGTTTAGATTTCTTGGTTGTAGGTCTTGGAATGATGGGAAGTATTACTCCTCATATTATAGAACAAGCCGGTGGGAGAGTTACTGGATTTTTGGGATGGAATATGGAAGAAGTTGGTAATTATCTTAGAAATAATCGTGCTCCAAATTTGAAAGAGGTTGGTACTTTTGAAGATTATGATGTTGCATTAAATTCTGGAATTGCTGATGCTGTTCTTATAGCTGTGCCTAATTTTTTACATGCTGAAATGGGTATAAAAGCTGCTGAGGCTGGAAAGCATATTCTTGTAGAAAAACCTTTTGCTTCAAATGCTCCAGATGCAGAACATTTTGGTAATGTGGTTATAGGTTCAGGTGTTGCAGCAGAAATTAATTCTCAATATCGTCATCATGAACTTATGGGTACTCTAAGAGAGATGATCGATGAGGGATATGTCGATGAAGTAGAGATGGGTTATTTACAAGGATGGCAGGCTAAAAAGGATGATGCTATTGGTTGGAGGCCTGAGGTTGCAATTGCTGGTCGTGGAAAACTTGTTGGAGATCTTGGAGCCCATGTTTTGCAAATGACCTCTTACTTATTTGGAGGACATATAACTAGTTTCAAGGGCCAGACCTATAATGTTCATCCTGTAAGATTTAAACCAAAAGTTGCTACTGTTTCTTTTGATGAAACTGAAAGAAAGGGTCCTGATGAAGATTCAGATAGTTGGACAGAAATGGACATGTTTGATTCTAAAAAATATTCTGGAGATGACAGAGCAGCAGCACAGTTTGAACTTCAAGATAGAAATAAAAGAAAAGTTCAGGGAAAATATATTTTATCACAAGTAGATCCTGGTGATGATATTATGGGTAATGAGAATAATTTTTATATTCGTGTTAAAATGAGGGGAGGTAGTGAGATTAGGTGGTCGCAAGAAGATCCTAATCACCTTGATGTTTTAAAACAAGGGGAAATTTACGAACGTATTGAAAGAAGTTCTGCTCCTAGTTTAACTGGAAGACCTGGAGGACATCCTCATGGTTATGGAGATTCAATATTATTAGAAGTTGATCGTATGATGGATGTTGCTACAAGTAGAGATGATTCTAGAATTAGAGCATATACTCACGAAAATATTAGTCAAGCAGTAGAAGCTGTTAGGAAAATTGATACCTGGCTTTCAACTCCCTTAAAACCTTATAATGGAGAGCTTGATGATCAGCTTAAAGAAGCTAGATCCTTAAGATTATTAGTATAAAATGGAAAAACAATTACCAGACATGAGAATTGGAGCGTTAACTTTGGATGTGTTAGATTCAGGAGAGAATAATTCTTCATATCGTGGAAGAACAGATTCTGTTGAAAGTGATGAGGCTCCTAAAGGATTAGAAAAGAAATCATGTAGTTTGTTACAAGGTTGTTTAGTAGTAGGTGGCGCATTAGTAACTGGGGCTGCTGGAACAGGATATGCTGTGTGTGAGACTATAAAATATTTTACTAGTTGATTTTTTCTGAGTGAGAGTTGGGGAATTCTATGGAAAAACTTAAAACACCCTATTTTTTTAATCTTTTATGGAATATGATGAAAAAGCACTAGATGTTATTAGAAATTTAACACAAGGAGTTTCTTATGGTGGTAAAACTTATTCTCCTGACCAAATTTTAGAAGAAATCACAGGCAAGAGTCCTGTAGGACAAATGTTTTACAGTTCTGCAGAAACTTGTCTTCGACACCAAAGAGCTTTAGACCCTGAAAGAGTTAGACAACTACCTGAAGAGTGTGATACCCCTTGCGAAATAACAGGTCTTTTAAGAAAAATGGCATTTAATCCTAGTGGACAATTTGTAGAAATTATTAGGATATCTGATGAAGTTGATGGTGTGAGTGAGAGTTAATAATTTTAAATAATAATATATAAATTCTTAAATAAAGAATAGTCTTTAGTAATTAATGAATGCAGAAACAAGCACAAGACTTGAAGGATTTATTAATAGTATTTATAGGCCTTCGGGTACTAATTTTACTTTAGGATTTGTAGTTCAAGGTGCAGAAGGGGGATTAGGAAGACAAATTAGTGTAAGTTATGATTATCCTCGTGGTTTGCGAAATTTGTTTTTGACTCATAATCCTCAAAATTCATTTTTGGTTCTTTATAGTCTGATTCATCAAGTAGTAAGAGGACCTGATGATGGAGTTGTAGATGCTAGTTTAACAATTAAAGGGAATTTAGAAGATGATAAAGAAAGATATGAGGGAGCTGGTGGATGGGAAGGAATATCTCTTGGATGAGAGGTTATGATGGTTCTTAATGTTTTATTATATTAACGATCCCTTTAGAAGTATCGACTTCTATTTTATCTCCGTCTTTTAGGATTTTTGTTGCATGTTTTGTTCCCACGATGCAGGGAATCTTTAATTCCCTGGAAATTATTGCTGCATGAGAATTAAGGGCTCCTTGGTCTGTTACAATTGCAGAAACTTTATTAAATATGGGAATCATTTCAGGGCTTGTTGCACCTGTAACTAAAATAATATTTTCGTTAGTTCCTGAAATCTCCTCTAAAAAAGATCTAACTTGTTCATTTAATATCTCAAAATCAATTTTTAATATCTTAACCTGACCAATTATTAATTTCTCATTTTTATATGCCGTGGTTCCCTTAAAGGAATCTTTAGATTTAATATATGTTTTAAGTTTTTCCATTATTTCTAGGGCTTCATTTGCAAAGAAATAATGAATTTTGTTATTCTCTGTCATTACAATTGATGCAATCTTTCTTTTTTGCATTTCATTTTCAGACACAGGAATTTGGTTTTTTATAAAATTGTTTAGTTCACTTTCTTTATAATAAAAAAGATGTTTCTCAGGAACATTATAATCTTTTGAAATCTTTCTAATAACTTGCTTTAAGTAATCATTTTTCGAAAGCATTGCTTTGTTAAAGATCTTTCTTGCCTTACTTTTTAAACATTGGATTTGTCTTAGCCTTTCATAAACTTTTGGTTGATTTTCTTTAATTTTATTTTCATCTTGTTTTATCATGTCATAATCTGCAAATATATAAAAATCAATAATCTTTTTTAGACTTTTTAAAAATCCATCAAAAGATTCGGGATTTAAATCTCTTACAACGTTTTCAAAGGACATGTCTGATTCTTTGCTGATAGAATCTAAGCTATTGATAAATTCATGGAATCTATCATCATCAGAACAAAGTTTAATGGTATTATTAAGCAGATTTTTAATAACGTCTTTCCCTAAATAGTGTTTAAGTCTTCTATTTTTAATAATCTCTATAAAATCGTAATCTATTGAAAAATTTCTAATAATGTCCATTAATAAGAAATTGAATCCCTCTGCTTCAAAATATAATATATAATTTTTCATGAAAATGTTACAATTAATAGACTAATAAAATTAACTATGGTGGAGTTTTTAAAAATATTGCGCGAGATTGGTGAATAATAATAATATTTTTTTGTTTTGGTGGTGATTTTTTATAGATGTTCTGAATTATAGTGAGTAAGAGTTAATAATTTTAAATTTTTAGTCTTGATTTATGAAGAAGGGATGGGGGTTATAAGAGAACACAAATAATTAAATAATTTGGATTCTTTAAAATTATATGGTGGATTTAAGAAAGACACTTTATGCTTCGGTAGCAGGGGTTGTATTTGCTACTTCTGGAGCGTTTTTGGGAAAGTATTGTCATGAATATTATGATTATCAATCAGGAAGATTTGTTTCTCAGAAAATTGATAGGCCTGAATGTTCAGAATATGATCCTATGGTTAAAGGAGGATTAGCACTTTTAGCAATAGGGTTTGGTTTAACAGCTAAAGTTTTTGAATCTCCTGAAAAAATAATGGAAATCAAAGAAGACCGTAAATTTACGAGTGCGTAAGGGATTTGGGAAGTTGAGGTGGTTTAGGTGGGTGTGTTAAATCCCCTTTTTTATCCACATAAAAGATAAAAACTCTTAAATCCTTGTAAACTCAATGAAAAAAGCTCAAATAAAATTGTTAATCTTTTTTGCAATCCTTCTAATTTTGTTTATTAATGTTTCTTTATTTTTTAATTAACCTAATGTATTTTATTTCCATTGTATCTTCCACCCTTTAACTAAATCTTCTACAAGGTGGAGAAATTGAGAAGTGAATAGTATTAAGAAAAACCATAAGATAGTTAAGGGATTATAAGATGCTGAAAAATAAGCATATATAAAATAAAAGACTACTGCCCAAAAAGCTGAAACAATTAATACTCCAAAAATAGTGTGCAATGATTCTCTATGTTTTCTTTCCCGGCCAGTATATTTTATTATTATTTTTTCGAGTTGATTTGTGATCCATCCCATTGGATAAGCAATAACTCCAAAAATAAAGAGAAGAATGACGCTGATATTTTCAAAGTCATCTTTTCTTCTTCGAGACTTATTTCTTTGGGAGTTCTGCATTGCCACTGGGACAAGAACATAAATTAAAGAACCTTTATTATTACTATCCGAATCTGGGAGTATCGAACCAATCAAAAAAAGAAACAGACAAAAAATAATGAACAAGGGTGAAATGAAAAAATTTGAAATAATCCTAAAATCATTACTCATGTCATAAAATATAAATCCAAAAATAAGAACTGCTAAAATTAAAAAACTCAAAAGCAAATGTTGTTTTCCTTTCATAAAAATAGAAAAGAACTAATCCCTTTAAATCTTACTAAAAATCATTTGATTATTTATAATTTTTAATAACACTCCCACTTGAACTAAGCAACATGTCAGAATCTGCTAATTTATAATTTACCTCTATACTCCACTTATAAGTATCACCTTTATTTAATGTATTAATAGGACAAGTAAAATCTAGATATGCTCTAGGAACTAAATTTATATTAGATGGAGTACATTCATTATTAATTTCAGAATTTTTTATTTTAACATTGTCTATAGTAACCGTATTTACTCCATAATTATTTAATCTTAATTTTATACTTTCTGGTGAAATAATCTCTGTAAAATTCTTCTCACAGGAAAAGGGAGCAGAGATTACACAAAATTCACTAACATATCTTGCAGGAGAAAAAGCTCCAAAATATGCTGTAATTCCGATCATAATTATTAATCCTAACAACAATACCCAAGCAACTGAGATTATAATTGCAGCAATAGAAATTCCCTTACCTTTAATATTTGGATTTTTATTTATTTGAATTAAAGCAATAATTCCAAGTATTAATCCAACAATGGGCATAATAAATGCAAAAATCAATGCTAAAATTGCAAGAACAGAAGTTTTTTGTTGTTGTCCTTGATTCTGATTATTGTTATTTTGATTATTATTAGGTAAATTGTCCATTATTATCCCCTCTTTTACTAATACTGATAATAGTTTGTATTATATAAAACTAACCAAATAATCACCTGATTTTTTATTTAGAGATTTAGAGCTATTTTTATTTGTAAAAGTAAGCTATTTTTAGGGAGTAGATTATTTACTAGCAAAGGTTAATATTTTGAAGCCTCCATCCTTTTAATATTTTTTATTTTGTTTTGTGAAGTGATTAATTTAAATTAAGTTTTGATTGTTTATGGAAAGATTTTTAAAGATATCACTTTTTAATAAATAATGAAAAGGAATAGTATGCTGATTTTAATAATAATAAGTGTGATTTTAATAATCATAATTGGGTTTGCTTTTGTATTCTTAGGCAATGATCAGACAATAACAAAAGTTAGTGACCAAAAAATTGCTGAAGAAGTTAAACAGTGTGAAGATACTTTTGAAGGTTCTAGGATGAGAAGTCTAAATGATTTAGAGAATATGTTTCAAATGTGTTTAACACAAATATATCTTTCTACAAGTGATCCTAATTTATGTGAATATCTTTATGTTCCAAGAGAAGGAGAAATCTGCCAAAAAGTAATAATTAGATTAATGATTAGTTCTATGAGGGCAGAATTAAATAGAATTAATAGAGAATCAGACGTGTTTGAAGAGTGTAATAAATTAAATGATATAAAAGAAAAAAACCTATGTATAACTTCTAAAATTGATGTAGAAGACTATGAAAGATGTAGTGAAATTAAGGATAATTATTATCGTGATAGTTGTTATGGAGAATTTGGTTTTGAATTATATGATTTAGAATTATGTGATAAAATAACTGAATCTGATACAATGGGGTCTTGTTATCATGGAGTTGCTAAAAGATTAAAAGATCCAGAAATTTGTAATGATATTGTTGATGAGAGTTGGAAAGATACATGTTATATTTTTTTAGCACCAGAATCTGGAACTAGTTTATGTTTAAAAATTAGTAATGATAATTCAAGGGATGGTTGTTATACCAATTATGCATTTGTGACAGGGGATGTAAGTGATTGTGATAAAGTAAAAGATGAATATGATCGTGATAGATGTTTTAAACATGAGAAGTAAATAGAATATACTAACAAATTATCTAAACAATCTTCTGGTTTTTTAGGAATATTTTTAAAGTATATTCTATTTATTAACCTATGGAAAAGGGGTATTTTGATGATAAAACGAGAAGAAAATTATTCAATTATTGCCTTTTAATTGGCATTATTTTCCTAATTGCTTCTATAATTGTGTTAACTTTTTGCAAGGGAGTTTATTCGTGTAAAGAACCATCTAGGTTTGAAAAACAAGAACAATTAGACGAGGCAATGAGAAATAATCCTGATGAAGCAGCAGTTTCAATTGAAGCTAAAGATATTTGTAAGGTTAGAAAAACAGATTGTAATTTTCATATCGTATCTGTGGTGCTAATATTAGTTTCACTAATAATGATTTTCGTTTTAAAATCAAGTGTTTACCTTAATTTAATGAAATTACTCAGAAAAACTACTAAAATACCTTTCTTTCATTCATACTCAAAAAATAATGATTTTGCAATAATCTTAAATATCCTTTTAGAAGTAATAGGAATATTATACTTTCTATCATTAATTCTTAAAACAACTTTTTAATTTCACACTAAAAAATCACCTGATTGTTTACCCAAAATGTTTCTTCTTATGTTCTGCTCTTGTTAATATTTGAAGATCATCTGCCGGGAATATCGTAATGGTTTTAGATACTCAATGGAGAATAATAGATAGGAATATTTTAACTTTTTTCTATGATGATTTGAGTAGGTATTAGGGGGGGTTGGGAAAAAGATGATGAAGAAAAGATTTTCATTAATGAGAGAAAAATAACAGATGATTATTTATTTATTAATTTAATATCAATTTTATAAATAAATTTTCTAAGCAATATTAATAATATCCCGGGAATAATAGTAAATAGTGAAAATAAGTAAAAAGGATATTTAAATTTAGTCCCTATTATGATAAAAAGTCCAATTATAATACCAATACCACCCATAAGATATGCTCCTGCCATACTTCCATGATAATATAATTTTTCTTCAGAATCTTTCTCATTTTTTAATTGGTGATATTTTTTCTTCAAAAACAACTGGTAAATTATTAACAATAATGCAAATATTGGAAACATTATTAACATAAAAAGAGGTTTACCTTCTGTAATAGATCTGTATAAAAAATATATTGAAACTAATAGAAAAATTACTATTATTAAGGTTATAGAATATGTAAGGCTTCTATTACGTAATTGATTATTAAATCTATTAATTCTATTCATAATACTAAAAGTTTCATTGATTATAAATATTTATCTAAAATTGTTGAATTCTTAAAATTCATAGTAAGGGCAGGATTTGAACCATGCGACCTCCAGGTTATGGGCCCGAACTGGGCGTATAATAAATACAATATTCATTGATAAAATCCCTCAAGATATAGTGGTTCCAGCATATGTTCTTTTTTTATTTAGTTTAATTGTTGCAATGTTAATCTGGTTTGTGATTGGAGCATTTGCGGGATTAATATACGGAAAGATAAACTCTAAAAACAATTAATCCTATTAATATTCATGAAATTACAGGTGTTTAAGTTATCTCCCTCAGCATTAGATTTTTTTAATTCTTGTAAAACACCATTTTTATTCACATAAAAGATAAAAACCCTTAATCCCTTGTAAACTCGATGAAAAAAGCTCAAATAAAATTGTTAATCTTTTTTGTAATCCTTCTAATTTTGTTGATCAATGTTTCTTTATTTTCTTTAATTCCTAATAATTCAAAATCTAAAATAAGTGGATTGCCTATTTACGAGAATTCTGTAAATGAAGAAGGTTATAATTCTCCAAGATTGGGTCCAGAGGATGAAGAGATTGAGGAGGAAGAGTACCCCATTGAATTGGGACCAGAAGATGATGGGAGTTATACTTCTCATGAATCTGATAAAGATTATGAGAGAAATGATGAAAATGATGAGGAAAAAAACACTTGCGAAGTAGGTTATTTAGAGGAATATAGATGTAATGGTGTTTGGAAACAAAGGAAATGGCAATATCTTTCTTGCAATACTGAATGGAAAAATTATGAGTATTGTTATTATGGTTGTTCTAATAATGGATGTAATTCAGAGCCTGAAGAGGAGGAGGAAAATGAAGAAGATGAAATTGAAGAAACTTGCAATTCTGGTTATCTAGAGGAGTATCAATGTTTTGATGATACATTAAAGAGAAAATATCAGTATTCAGATTGTGATTACTATTGGTTTTTTTATGAATACTGTGATTATGGTTGTTCTAATAATGAATGTAATTCAGAACCTGAAGAAGAAGAAGAGACTGAGGGAGATGAAGAAGAAGAAAATGATGAAGAAGAGGAAGAACCGGAGGAATCAGGTTCTTTAGTAATTAAGGTTGTTGATGGAGACACCATAAAGCTTTCAGATGGAGAAACTGTTAGACTTCTTGGAATAAATACTGATGAAAAAGGTCAGAAATGTTTTGAAGAGGCTAAAGAAAGACTTGAACAACTTGTTTTAAACAAAAGAGTAATTCTTGAACAAGATGGTGATAATCGAGGAGTTTATGGTAGATTATTAAGATATATTTTTGTTGAAAGAAATAATAATAATTTGAATGTAAATGTCTTAATGGTTCGAGAAGGTCTTGCTAATGTTTATGTTGTTGGAAGTAATAATAAATATGAATCTGAATTAGAAGAAGCTGAAAGAGAAGCTAAGGAAGAAGAGGGTTGTATTTGGCAAAAGAGTTATTCGTGTAAAGATTGTATTGGTGTGTCTTTTTTTAAGTGGAACGCAGAAGGGGATGATTGTGAAAATCCTAATGATGAATATGTAAAATTTAGTAATAATTGTGAGCAAGAATGTGATATGGGAGATTGGACTGTAAAAGATGAAGCAACCCATATTTACACGTTTCCAGATTTTATTTTACAAGGAAATTCCCAAATAACATTGAGGAGTGGAAATGGTGAAGATACAGTACAAAATTTGTTTTGGAAAAATCATGGAAATGCTGGAAGTTGTCCAGCAATATGGAATAATGGTGGAGATATATTATGGTTAAGAGATGATAGGGGAAATTTGGTGTTGGAGTGGGGGTATTAGGGGGTAGAAAACCCTAATGCAATAATTCTTAAAATAGACTGAATTCTAAGACCAACAAATATCTATCTCTGATGCAATAAAATATATAAGTGCTTAATTCTAGTTTTTTATATGGGCCTATTAGAATTTCTAAGTGGGGTTACTGGATTTGATAAAACAAGTATTCCTAGTAATGTAAGGGGATTTATAGAAGAAGTTAATAAAGCAAATAGAACAAGAGAGCCATGGCATCCTGAAGCACCAATTCGTGATTCAATGCAAGGTTATGAAAAGGGAAGTGAAAAAATTTTAGAATTCAAAAGAGGAATACAGCGTTTTGGAATTCTCACCCAAGAATTTGATTTTAATCCTTCTTTTGGGGATTTGCATGCCTCTAACTGGTATTTTCATGTAGATGACATTTTGCCATCGGTTGAAGTATTAATGAATCAAGGTTCTGCTCAAATTCAAGGTATTTTTGGTGCACATATGATTGATATGTTTAATTATGCTAATCAATATGGTGTGCAAAATGACTATGGGAGAATATCTATATATACTGCATTAGTTGATGGTGGATTATCTTTAGATTCAGAAACAAGGACTTTAAAAATCGAATTGTCTGGAAGTGAAGTGAATTCATGGCCAGAAATAATGTATAACAGAACAACTAACTATTTACGTGAATCTGCTGTAAAAACTGCTATGGAAGATGTGAATAAAAAAAGAGAGGGTTAATTCTTTAAATACAAAACCCTAAAAACAATTAATCCTATTAATATTTATGAAATTACAGGTGTTTAAGTTATCTCCCTCAGCATTAAATCTCTATAAAGAGTGTCCTAGATGTTTTTGGTTGGCAAAACATAAAATTTGGAAAAGGCCAGCGGGAATATTTCCAAGCCTTCCTTCTGGAATGGATAAAATTCTTAAAATACATTTTGATAAGTTTAGAGATAAAGGGCAACTTCCTCCTGAACTGTGTGAGAATGGTGAATGCAAGAATATGAAGTTATTCGGTGAAAAGGAATTACTAAAAAAGTGGCAGAGTAATTTTAAAGGTGTGAGCTGGACAGATAAAAAAGGGAATGAGTTACATGGGGCTGTTGATAATATTTTAGTTAAAGGTAAGAAACTTATTGTTTTAGATTATAAGACAAGAGGATATGCATTAAAAGAAGATACTGCAGAGCACTATCGATTTCAACAAAATACTTATAATTTCCTGCTTAGGAAAAATGGTTATGAAACAGAGGATTTTTTCTTCTTATTATTTTATGTTCCTAATGAAGTTATGGCTACTGGAGAGGTTTTGTTTGATACAGAATTAGTGAAGATGAAAGTGGATGTTGGGATGGCTGAGAAGATTTGGAAAGAGGCGTTGGAGTTGTTGGGTGGGGAGTGTCCGGAGAAAAACGACGAATGTCTTTGGTGCAATAAGGTGGAGGTGGGGGAATGAGGAGTTTTGAAGAGAAGTGTGAGAAGGGAGATGTTTGTGAGTGGTGTGAGGATGTTAAAAATGCCTAAAAAAATATTTGTATGTTCAAAATTAAAGGGAAATCAAGAAGAAAACATAAAAAAGGCTAAGCAATACTGTAAATATGTAATCAGACAAGGACATATACCTTTTGCGCCACACATCTACTTTACACTTTTTTTAGATGATTCGATCGAGTCAGAAAGAGAAATAGGTATTAATTCAGGATTAGAGTGGCTTAAATTATGTGAGGAATTATGGGCCTTTGATTCTGAACCTAGTGAAGGCATGTTAAAAGAAATAGAATTTGCACGTAAAAATAATATTCCTGTTGTTAGAATGGAAAATTTTAAAAAGAAATAATTCTAAAATTTAATATGGCAGTAATGAGTAGAGCAAAACAAGCAAAAGGTAGAGGTTGGGCTCAAAAAAACGAAGAAAGAAGAGCAGGTTCTGAAAAAGATCAATCTGAAGAAGGGAAACAGATTACTGAAGAAGAGCATAATAAAAGAATGAAATTATTAAAGGGTATGGGCCTGATTAAAGAGGATTCTGAATAAAAGATCCTTTTAAATAGTTTATTTTTATGGTTTTCTTATGGTTATGAATTATCAACCTAGAAAAATTAAAGAAGAAACTGAAAGACCACCTCGGAAATATGCAATTAAAGAAATTAAATTAAAAGGAGTAACTATAGGAGTTTTTGAAGGGGATAGGGGCCACATAGCAGATCATGACATTCTTATCAAATATCAAGAAGATGGTAAGAGGATAAGAACTCCTAAACATATTCATTGGGTTATAGATGTTTTAATTAAAAAAGAGCACAACTCAGAACTAACATTGAAATTCTTAAAATATCTAAGAGACATGTATGATAGAGTAAATGGTTTTTGTAGTAAAGAAGATAGGACTAAATGTGAGATAAAAGAAACAACTCATGACAAATTAAAAGAGTTTGAAGAACTAAATGATTATGGTGAGTATTCTATTGAGTTTATAGGGCATTTAATTGAGTTAATGATTAAGATGGAGAAGAATATGCCTCCAGAAAAACCTGCAAGAGTTTTCAAAGAATTAATAGATTCCATGATTGCGAAGAAAGAAATATTTTCCATTGTAAGTAAGGCAACACAAAATGGTTAATGAACATCATTAGGTTTAATAGATCTTTTTAAATATATTAGAATACCATTATTTTTATGTCAGAACTTTTAAAAAAATACATCTTTCATGAATCAGATATTACTATTAATAACAAAACACGCAAAGCTTTGCGCGATGCCTTGATATATAAGTTTCTGAAGGAAGAAGGTGGTTATGTTAAAGATAGTATAAAATATGTTCAAGCATATAGATATTATGTTGAATCCTTAAAAAATGGAAAAAAAGTCTATCTTCAGAGACCCGCTCATTTAAACAAAGGGATGGATTTCCAGGTTTGTGTAGGGGACTTATTAAAATATAAAAATGGCAATGATAAACCCCCAAGCCATTCAGATATTATAAAAGATTTAAAACTTAAGAAATCACAAGATTTAAAGAAATTTGAACAATTAATAGTTCTGACACATAGAGTTTGGAATTGCGAAGAGCCAGACGAAATTCTTAAAACCAATAATCTTTCTTTTAAAAATGGATTTTCTGTTGAAGTGATACTAAAAATATTAAAATGGCTTTTTATAGAGCAAGACATGACTTATTGGAGTTATGATGGAAGGGGAATGCTAAAAGCAACAATTGACGAGCTTTCAAATTCTAATCAACAAACTCCTCAAAAATAATCTCAGCTTTATCACCAAATTTTGTTTGCTGATTTTCATTTAGCCTTCTTTTTATAACCTCCATGTACTTAGAATTTATTTCAATTCCTATAGAGTTCCTTCCATAATACTTAGCTACTGCAGAGGTTGTTCCTGATCCTAAAAAAGGATCAAGAAGTTTATCACCTTCATGACTACAAGCAAGAATGATCCTTTTTAATAATTCAAAGGGCTTCTGGTTTGGATGGATGCCAGCCCATTTCTCTTTTTTTGGGGTTAGAGGAATACTCCAAACATTTCTTGTTTGCTTGCCTAAAGGATTTATTTTATCCTCTATTCCCTTTGTCCACGCATAATTAAACTTCCACTTCATACCATCTCCATTTTTTGAAGCCCAAATTAAATGCTCTGTACTTTCTGTAAAAAATCTGCAGGTAATATTTGGTTGAGCATTTGGTTTAAACCAGACTATACTGTTATTTATCTTAATATCTGGATGAAATTCCTGAATTATAAATCCCATTTGATAAATGTTATGAAAACTTCCAGAGATCCATAAACTTCCTCCTTGTTTTAAGAGTCTAAAGCATTCTGCTAACCATTCCTTATTGAACTTAAAAAAATCTTCTTTGGAAAACATATCCCATTCTTCCTGCATTGTAACATGTTTACTATATGCCCAACCAAGGCCTTTCTTCTTAGACATATTATAAGGAGGATCTGCAAAAATAAGATCTATACTTTCGTCGGGGATTGTCTTTAAGACCTTCAAAGTATCTCCTAAAATTATTTTATGTTTTGTTTCCATGTGAAAATATATTAATTTAATTGATAATTAACAACCACAATTTCATTAATCTTCCCCCTTTTAGATGCATTGCAATTAATCATTCTTGTTGCTTTAACAAAATTTGGAGGATATTCCTTATACAAATTCTTAATAAATTCTGTATCACTATTTGAGAGCATAAGGTTGCACTTTTTTTTATCTAACTTTTTATAAACTTCTGCAAGTTTTTCTTGCTCCTTTTCTAGAAAATTCCCTTTAGTATAAGTTGTAAAACTACTTTTTTTTAAAGGGTAATAGGGAGGATCAAAATAAACAAAATCTCCTTTTTTTGCTTCGCTTAAAATTCCTTCAAAACTCATTACTTTAATCACCACATTTTTTAAAAGATTTGAGATTTCTCTTAAATCCTCTTCCATACAAATTGCTGGATTTTTATAACTCCCAATAGGAACATTAAATTTTCCTTTAGAATTTACCCTATATAAACCATTAAAGCAAGATTTATTTAAATAAATAAACCTAGCCGCCCTAGAAACATCAGAGAATAGACTTGGATCTTCTGCCCTAACAGCATAATAAGTTTCTTTATTATGCTTTTCCTTAAATCCCTTTAGTAGTTTAATTAATTCATCAATATTATCTCTAACAACCAGGTATAGATTAATCAACTCTTCATTACTATCTGAAAGAATTACTTCCTTTGGTTTATAATTTTTTAGGATATAAAAAGCGATTGCACCACCACCTACAAAAGGCTCAAAATATCTATTTATTTTTTTCGGGAAGAGAGGTTTAAATTGCTCTATTAGTTGTTTTTTTCCTCCTGCCCATTTTACTAGTGTTGGTACTTCTTTTGCCATCTTACAATATCATTATCCTCCCTAGATCGGTTATTTTTAGCTCCTTGTTATTTTCTAAATATCCTTCTTGTTTTAATTCATTAATATGTTGATATGTTGAACTTTGTTTTATCTTTAACTTATCCTGAAGCTCTTTAACATCATTATTTCCTTCAACAACCTCTTTTAATATCTCTTTTTTGCTTTCTCCTAAATGAAGATTTATTAAAGGTAATGGGATTAATTTATTTTCTTCTTCTGTGATATAATAGGCTGAAGATATTTTTTGTTTTTTTAAATATGCCGCAAATAATAATCCGAGTGAGGTTATTTTTCTTCCTTCTGTAATATGAATAATAATTTTATTGCCTAATGCGCTTTCTTTTTCTATTAATTCAGAAGATTTCTCCATAATCTGTGGAAGATCATATGCTTTTATTTTTACTTCATCAATCTCTAATACTTCCGAATAAAACTTCTTTAATTCTGTAAGTGCTTTTTTTGTTTTTTCATTCATAATGCCTTTCTGAGAGTCGTCTATAAGTAAGATAATTTTATCGGGGGACATTTTTGTAATTGCAGTTTTTACAGCAGGACCCTGAAAAAAAGTAGATATAACTACCACCTTATTTTCTTTTTCCATATCAGCTATATAAAATCAGGGTTTATAAATGTTTCTTGTCATTTTACGGAAATTACGGTTTTTAATAGTAATTAATTAATAGCAAATAGTTCTGCATCGCTTAGAGCTTCTGGACCTTGTTTTAGAAATCTTTCTCTAGGTCTTCCATCTTTTGGCATATCTTTAATTTTCATGATATTATTGATATTTTGAATTATAAAAGATAATCTATCATTTAACATTTGCTTTTCATCTATTATTTTTCTTTTTGATACATTGCGTTACATTAAATTTAGCAATTTTAGGCGTTAAACAGCTTATTTTTCATTTAAAATAGATTTTTTGGTACATTGCGTTACATTCTGTTGCATTAATGTATCTATTAATTGTTAA
>CAZJPU010000003.1:0-24358 GCA_964548105.1 Candidatus Woesearchaeota archaeon
ACAAAGAAAAATCTCTTACTTTTAAGTCGGGATTTCTCTAGCATGTCAGAATTTGAAAAATTCTGAGCACTATCAAGAATTAAAAATTTTTGAAGTCCCAAAACTAATACAAACCTATATCTCTTGGTTAGGTTAAAGAATGAAAGTTTTGTGATAAATATAACTTAGAAAGGGATTCTGGGTTTAAAAGGTTATTGCCCTGTATCAAATATTTTTCAGCGCAACTTTATTTTTAAATAAAAGATGCCCCATTATATTTTAATGGAAGCGCAGGATTATCTTAGATTAGATAGTGATAAATTATTTCAATCCTTTGAAGAAGAAAGACAGCGGAGAATAGAATAAAGATTTAATATTTCCCATCTTCATACAAGAGCAAACCCTTTTTATGATGAAGGCGAGGGTTTAGATCTTGATGATATTGTTGGTTTGGGAGATAAATAATATAAAAATAAAATGGTAAACAAAGAAGATTTTTTAGGACGGGATGTTGTAGCAATAGATGATTTTTCTGTTGATGAAGTTAATTATATTTTAGAACTTGCAAAAGAAATTAAAGAAAATCCAATAAAATTTGAAAATTCTATGAACAAAAAATTAATGTCTCCATTATTTTTTGAATCAAGTACAAGAACTAGTAGTAGTTTTCAGGCAGCAATGCTTTCAATGGAAGGAAAGGTTTTAGATTTTGATGTTGATTCTAGTTCTATTAAAAAAGGAGAGACATTAAGAGATACTGTTAAAACAATTCAGGGTTATAATCCTGATATTGTTATTATAAGGCATAGAAAGGATGGAAGTGCAAAATTTGTTGCAGATATTTTAGAAAAACCTGTGATAAATGCTGGTGATGGACAAAATAAACATCCAACACAGACATTACTTGATCTTTTTACTATCAAGGAAATAAAAGGGGAAATAAATAATACAAAAATTGCTATTGCAGGAGATTTGAAATATGGAAGAACTGCTCATTCACTTGCTTTGATTCTTTCTAGATATTTGAATTGTAAATTATCTTTTGTTTCTCCAGATTCTTTGAAAATGCCTGAGAATTTTTTAGATAAATTAAGAACTAAAAATTGTTCTTTTTCTGAACATGGTTTAGATGAATTTAAAAAAGTTATTGAAAGTTGTGATATTGTTTATGTTACTCGAGTTCAAAGAGAAAGATTTCCAGAAGGTCCTGAAGGAGAACAAGAATATAAAAAAATCTCTGAACAATATCATTTAACATTAGATATGCTGGAAAATGTTAGACCAGAATTTAGGATAATGCATCCTTTACCAAAAATTAATGAGATTGAGGATAAAATTGATGATACAGAATATGCTTATTATTTTAAACAGGCAAAAAATGGAATTTATATCAGAAAGGCCTTACTTACATTGTTAACAGGTGCAAAATTATAAAATGGAAAATGAAAATAGGATTATTGGTTATATTGAAAACGGAATTGTAATAGATCATATTCCTGTAGGAAAAGCATGGAAGATAGTAGAACTTTTGGGAATTGGGAAAAAAAGAGAGGGAAGGGTTTCTTTAGGAGATGGTTATGAAAGCGAGAAGATGGGTAAAAAAGGAGTTCTTAAGATTGAAGGTGCAAGCCTTTCTGAGTATGAACTTAATTTAATTGCACTAGTTGCAAAAAATACTGTTGTTAGTATTATCACTGATGGTAAAATCCAGAAAAAAATTAAAGCAGAAATTCCAGAAATTTTAAAAGAAATAGTTCTTTGTCCAAATCTTAATTGTATTTCAAACGATTCTCATGAAAAAGTAGAATCTTTTATTCATTATAGTTCAGAAAAAGAATTTTGTTGTCATTATTGTGCTCGTGAGTTTGGGGAAGATGATTTGAAATTGAGAGATTATTGATTTATAGTATAGAATTCTTTTTAAACTTTAAATTATATTTGTTTAAATGGTAATGAAAAATCTTAGAAGTGATTTTTCACTAGAGAGATTTGCTAGAGTTTATGTAAGAGAAGCATTGAGCGCTGCTAAAGAAAATTTTGATTATGATCGTTTTGATTATTTTGTGAAGAATGTTGTTTCTACAACTATGGGTATTGATAACGATCAATTTAGGTATTTAAAAGACGTATTTTTATTAGGTCTTACTACTGGAGAGAATCCTTATTTGTTATGTTTTGGACCTGAGGCAGAAGGAAAAGTTAAGTTAGCTAGACAATATAAGGGACATGAGGTTCAGAAATTGGCTAGTAAGATTCTAAAGGTAAGTAGAGTTGCATTAGAAACTAGGGTTAGATATCTTCAATCTGAAAATGTTAAGAAGTAATTAAGTCTTGAAAATCTTTAGCTTGATTTTTTAAAATTTCTTTTAATTCTTCTTCAGTTGCATTTAAGGTATTTGAAATTGTTTTGAATTTCTTAAGAAGTTTTTCTGCTTTTCTTGGTCCAATATTTGGAAAAGATTCTAGGATAAATTGTTTTTGTTCTTTTATTGTTTTAGGTATTCTTGAATGCATAGAGGGTTCAATTGCTGGTTTAACTTGTTGTTTTGCAAAAGTTATTAAGTATTTTGAAGTATCTAAATAATCCTGAGTGAAGATTATTGGAGTGTTATAGTTTGTGATTATTGAAAGTATAAATCCTCGAATTGCATTGGGGTGAATTTTTGTATCTTCTTTAAAAAGATTTTCAAGATCTCCTTCGATAATTAAGAGTTTTTGAGGATAAATTTGCATTTGCCTTAATTGTTGTATCAGACGTTTACTAATCATACTTGAGATAAAGTCATTAGTTGTTTTTCTTTCAATAGCTATATTTCCAATAATATAGTCTGCTATTTTGAGGGGGGCAAGTTCAAGACGGATTTGGGAGGATTTATGAAGTTCTGAAATTATTAATGAATTTTTTTCATGGATATCTGCAACTATTTTTGGAGTTTTGGGTTTGTTTTTAAAACTTTTTTTTGCCTTTTTTGTTTTTTTAAATATATCGTGAAGCATTTTTTAAAATGATTTATTTTAGTTTTTTTGTTTTTTCATTTTTAAAATAAAGTTTTTTGAGGGTCTTTTTTAGGTTTAATAGAATTATTATTCATATTATTATCTAAATCTTGTTTTATCGACTCAATTGAATGATGCATTCTTTTCTCTTTTGCCCTTGATGCATAATAAAATATTTCATCAAGAGTGTTGTTTGTTAGTAAAATAACAAGCTTTCCCTTCATTAATCTTGCTGTTCTTCCTCTTCTTTGAATTGAACGAATTGCTGAGGGAATTGGTTCATAAAATATTACTGAATTTACCTCAGGAATGTCTAGACCCTCTTCTGCAATTGAAGTCGCACAAATAATATTTATTTTTCCATTTTTGAAATCTTGCATAATTTCTTGCTGTTCTTTCTGAGAAAGCCCAGAATCTGTTTTTGTTTTTTTAGTTTGTCCTACAAACACTTTTGCATTAATTCCTGTGATAACATTTAGTTCCTTAGAGATTTTAATTACAGTATCTCTGTATTGAGAAAAAACAATGGATTTATTTTTTGGATTTTCTTTTATTTGTTCTTCTATTAAACTTTTTAATTCAAGAAGTTTTGGATGTTCTAGTTTTTTTGCGATAAGTTCGTTTAGTTTGACATATGCAGAATTAAAGTCTGCATTTTTTGCAATTTGTTTTGATGCTTTTGATTTGTTTTGAGAAGCTTGTTCAAATAATCCTTTCATATAGTTTAAAGAAGTATAAAGTGTTTGGGTTTCTAACAATTCTATTAAGTGGGCTACTTTAATTGCTTGAGCACAGGCAGTTATTCCTGCAAAATAATTGAAATTTTTCTTTCCAGATCGAACAGCCTTCATTAAGTTGGACTGAGTTTCTAATAGGGTTATTTTATTAACTTGTTTGAATAAGAGCTTTCTATTTTTTAGTTCTTGAACTTTTCTTTCATAAATTTTTCTAATAAGATCTGAAATTTCTTTAAATTCAGGAGGATATTCTAGTCTGATTGTTTTAAATTCTAATTCTTGAAGATATTCTTTTACATCTTCGCTATCTCTTGTTCTAAGTTCAATAGATTCTATTTTTAAGGATTTTGCTATTTGTTCAATTGTTTTTTTATCTGTTCCAGGAGATGCGGTTAATCCTAAAATACGTGGATTTTTTGATTGTTCTTTGTAAGTTTCTGCAACATAAGTGTATGCATAGTTTTTTAGACAACGATGACATTCGTCTTGAATTAGAAGAGAAACTTCGTTTAAACTGTATAGATTGTTTTTTAAATCATTTGAAATACATTGAGGGGTTGAAAAAATTATGTCTGATCTTTCCCAAAGTTCTCTTCTTTTATCTGCATTTATTTTTCCGGTAAATAGTGTAAGTTCTGCAAATAATTCTGGCAGGTGTTTTTTAAAATAATCTAGATGTTGTTCTGCAAGAGGTCTTGTAGGTGCAAGAAAAAGAGCTTTTGTTCCTGGAATTGCTTTTTGTCTGTTGATTGCAAGCATTAGAGCAATAAGGGTTTTTCCTATTCCTGTTGGAAGAACCACAAGACAGTTTTTATTTTTACAAACTTCAAAAATTTCTTGTTGATATTTTCTAGGTTTTATTTTTTTAAGAATTTTGTCTGGCATATTTTTTTTAAAGGTTTGGTGTTTTTAGGTTTTTAGGTTCTTAGTCGAGAAATTAAGATAATTTTAAAAAATTGTTATTAGAACTAATGAAATTATAAACATAATTGCAAGAATCATCCAGTTAAGAGGACTTCCAAAAAAAAGTTTTGCGCCATCAAGTTTACTTATAGGTATCATATTCCAGATTCCATAATAAATAGAATATCTAGTTAATTCTGGTAGTTTGATAATAACTCCTATAATCGCTAATAAGATTAAAACATAAAATCCTGCTCCTGCGACCATTGCAGGATCAGATTCATTCATTTCAGTTTTTCTAAGGTGTCTATGTTCTCCTTGTCTTGCTTTTAATAATCTTTTTTCAAAAACATTTTTTGCATCAAATTGTAGAATTGTGAATGGTCTAAGAATTCCTCCAAGTACTCCTTGGGATAAGATTGATATTAAAAAAGGAAAAATAAGCCCCATTGGTATTGGTTTTTTAAGTTTTGAACGCTCGGCAATGCTGAATCTTTGCATTTCCCAAATTTTATGTTCGATACTTATGCTTACACGATCTGCAACAATTTTTTTTACGATTACTGTTGTAAGGATTATTATTGCAAATATTGCTAGAGCCATTAAAAAGCTAGAGGGAGATTCGTCAGAAGTTAATGGAAGTAATCCTATAAATCCTGCAATTATTATTGCAATTATTATCCAGGAAATCTCTTTTTTAGTGAAATTTATCATGCCCATTTTTTAATAAGTTTAGTAATAAAAGTATTTATATAAATTTAATGGATTTTGTTTTTTTATTGAAAATTTTAGGTTAGTTTTATAATTTTTATAGATTTATATTTTTTCTTCATTTATATAAATTATCCTTTCTTTCTATTAATTATGTTTCAATTATAGAAAAGTATTTAAACTTCTTGCTGTTTTCTTAGGTATGCTTAAGATAAAAAAGATAACAGAGGTTATTGGGAAAAAGGTGTATACTGACACTGGAGATTTTTTTGGTCAAATCGAAGAAGCTAATTTAATTGAAAATAGAGTTGATAGTTGGAGAATCGGTCTTGTAAGTTCAATGGGTAATTTTCTCGGAGGTGCGAGAGGTGTTATAATTCCCCATCAGTTTGTAAAGGCTGTTGGAGATGTTGTTATTGTAAATAGAGCTAGTTTGCCCTTAAGCGAAGGTGAAGAAACAATTGAGCAAACAGTTGATTTATCTGACGAATCTGAATTTATTCCTGAAGCGCCTGTTGAATAAAAATGGTTGATGGTGGTTTAATTCTTTTAAATCCTTTTGTTGTAGAAAATGTTTTGCCACTTGTTCTTGTTTTTACATTAGTTTTTGCAATACTTGAAAAAACAAGGGTACTTGGGGAGGATAAAAGGCAAATAAATGCAATTCTCGGGTTTATTATTGGACTAATACTTATTGCAAGTCCTGTTAAGTATATTGTTATAGAGTTAATGCCTTTTTTAGCAGTTTCACTAGTAATTTTATTTGTTTTTATGTTAATATATGGTTTTGTTGTTGGAAAAACAGATGGAGATGTTTTAAATAAGGGGTTAAAAATTACTCTTGGAATTATTTTTGGTTTAGCATTGGTTACATTTTTATTATATATTACAGGTTATTGGGAGTTTATTCATAGTTATACTTTTGGAGGAGGTTCTAATATTTGGTATAATGCATTATTAGGGATAGTTATTATTGGAGTTATTATTGCTGTTATTCAGGGAGATAAAGGAGTTAGTAGTTCTTAAGATTCAGGATATATTTTACAATCGAAATGTATATAAATGCAGCTTCTTTCTTTAGAAAAGAAAGAACTTGGGAAGAAAGAAACTAAGTTAGGAAAAGAAAACTAAATTTAAAAATTAATAAAGAGATGTTAAATGGTATCTGGATATAGTATGGGAATAGGAGGAGTTTTAGAGACTTGGGCTCAGTATGGGGTATTTGCTTATGTATTGCCTTTTTTAATGATTTTTGCAGTTGTTTTTGGTATTTTAAGTAAGACAAATCTTTTAGGAGAAAATAAAGGAGTGCAGGCAACAATAGCACTTACAGTTGGATTATTAGCATTACAATTTGATTATGTTTCGAATTTTTTTGCAACAATTTTTCCATTTACTGGAATGGGAATTGCGGTTTTATTGGTTGCTTTAATTTTAATGGGATTAATTTCTGGAGAAAGCGTGACCTGGGCTAAATATGTTTGGTTTGGAATTGGAGCGATTATTTTTATTGTAGTTGTTTTATCTTCTTTAGATCAACTTAGTTGGTGGGGTGGTGGATATGGGGGTTATGATTGGCCTGCAATAATTGTTGCTATTTTAGTTTTAGGACTTCTAGGTCTTATTATTTGGGGAGGAGGAAAAGCGGCTGCTTCTGCAGGTGGCTAAAATAAAAAATGGTATTAGATATTTCTGGAATTTACTTTTTCATGCCTGTAATTAGTTTTTTATTTGTAACTATGGTTGTTTATGCAATTTTAGTAAAGACAAAAGTTCTTGGAGAAAGCCAGTGGGTTAATCTTTTAGTAAGTTTTATTATGGCAGTTATTTTTTTAAGTTTTTCATCAATGGAGTTATATCTTATTACTCTTTTGCCTTGGTTTGTTGTTTTGATAGTTTTAGTCTTTTTAATGTTAGTTATTTTTGGATTTTCAAGTGGAGACCTTAAAGGAATTATGACCAATAAGTTTGCGTGGGTTATTGTTACAGTTTTAGTAATTATTTTTTTAATTGCAGCAATTAGAGTTTTTAATCCTGTTTTTGATTCAGATTTGATTCTTACCTCAGGAGATGGAGGCTCTTCTGGAGTTTCAGGACTTGTAAATGTTATTTTTAATTCTACATGGTCTGGAAGTATTTTATTGTTGATAATTGCAGCATTAGTTGCCTGGTTTGTTGCTGGAAAAGGTGGGAAGTAGAAGAATTTTAGTTATTAAATATAATTTTTTTAAAGAATAATTTTGTGATAAATAGTTTTTATTAATTAATCTACTTGTGTCTTAGATTCATAAGAGATTCCTAATCTTTCTTGTAAAATAAGACTCATCCAGTTTCTGTCAGGATCTCTTTTCATTAAGCTTGTTAAATCATTTATTGCTTCTTTTCTTCCTTGAGATGCTTCTGAAGGAACTCTAATGCATGGTTCTATGGGGACTGTTGCAGCAATATTTATTTGGTTTTCTAACCATACACTTACTCTGTATTTGTGAGATTCTCTTTTTGTTAGTTCTGCAATCTCTCTTAGGGTTTCTTGATATCCTCTTGCTATTTCTGGACTTCTATTCTCTTTTAACTCTTTAACCCTACAATGTAGAACCTCTGTATCTAAATGATCTACTCTTTTATAAAATTCTTGAATGTCCATTTTATATTTTAATATTTGTAATAAATTTATAGAATTTCCTTTTTTAAACTTTCTTTTAATCGTGCATATAGATTTTTGGAGAGTAAATTAGAGATTTAGAACTATTTTTTTTCTGATTTTGTTATTTTTTTTAATTCTTTAATATTTTCTGTTAGAGGATCTAAGATTTTTGAAAATGAATCTTGGGTTGCATACATTTCTTTTGAAATGTTTTTTATATCATTTCCATAATCTCCAATTTTTGATATAATTGCCATTTGCAAGCTATTAAAATTATTTTCTACTTTTTGTAATCTTTCATTCATTCTTTTTACTTCTAGGGCAATTTCTTTTCTGAATTTTGTGAATTCAGAAATCTGATTTTTAAGTTCTATATTTTTTTCTTCAACAATTTGTTCTGCAATATCATTAATTGTTTCAATGTCTGCGGGTTGGCCAGAATTGTATTCCTGATAATAATCTCCTTGACCTTCTTGATAAGGGTCTGTAGTAGAATAATCTTGATCTGGCGAAGGTGCTGGGTAGTTTTCATATTCTCCTTGAATAGATTCTGGAGATTCATTGTAAGGGGCAGAAGAAGGTTGATAAGATGAAGGAATCTGTCTTGTATTTTGAGGTAGAGGTATTGGAATTTGGGGTTTTTCAAATTCATTTTTTCTTTCTTCATTAGTAGGCATTATACTTGGCCGCATCTGATCTTGGGGAATAGCTCCTTGTTGATTTCTTGGTGTTTCTTGAGGTTGAATTCCTTGAGGTTGAATTCCTTGAGAAATAGGGTTGGTTTCACTAGGGAGAGGGATATTTCTTGTATTTGGGCTTGTTGGGGTTGGTATAGATTGATTTGGAGGGTTATAATTTTGGGATTTATTTTGGAATGTTTCTATTTGCCCAGGATTTTGAGGCATTGCTTCTTGTTGACCTTGTGTTGTTGACATTAGTTTGGTTTCTTGTTGTTCAGTATTAATAGCAGATTTAATTTGTGATTGAGAAATAGTCTCTTCAATTACTTTTGGAGAGATTCCTTCTTGTTGTAATGTTTGGATTATCTGAGACTCTGGTATCCCATTTTTTTTCATTTCCATAACTCTTTCTAATAATACCATGTTCTTTTTAGGATTTTTTCTTTTTTATATTTTTGTTTTTACTCTTTTTTATGAATTTCCACTGCTTTTTTATATGCTTTTTCAGAAAGTGATTTTGATAATTTTTCTAAAGAATCTTTTGTATTTTTTTCTTTGAGTTCACTTTTTAATTCTTTTTTCTTAGTTTCTTTTTTCTTTGTTTTTTCTTTGGTTTTTCTTGATTTTTCTTCAATTTTCTTTACATTTTTTTCTGTTTTTTGTAATATTTTCTTTTTGGTTTGCAATTTCTTTTTTTCTAATTTTAATTCATCTTTAACTTTTTTTATATTTTCTCTTTCTCTTTCTTTTTCTTCCTCAAGTTTAGCCTTTGTTTTTATAAGATTTATTTGTTCTTCTTTTTTAAGATTTTCCATAAATTTTTCAATACTTTCTCTTGTTTTTTTTATTTTTTCAATTTCTTCTTTTTTTTCTTTTTTTATTTCTTCCATAAAACATTCTATAAATTCTCTAACCTCTTTTATTTTTGTAGTTTCTTTTTTTTCTTGGTTTGCGAAGTCATCCATAAACTTTTGAATAATATCTTTTACGTCTTGTATTTTTGCAAATTCTAATGGTTGAAACATTTTCATTTGTCTTTCAAGAATTTTTAATTCTGCTTTTCTTGAGAAATTTCCTAACTCATTTGTTATTCTTTTGTTTAATCTATCTAAAGATTTAATATTAAAATCAATTTTACTAATCTGGTCTTTGACTTGTAGACTTTCTTTTTCAAAATCTTCTTTTGTTGAAATTAAATTTTCTCCAATAAGTAAGACACGGTCTCTAATAATTCTTAATTTTTCTTCTATTTCATTAAGTCTTGTTCCAAATTCTACTAAAAAATTATTTTCTCCCATGTAAGATGCTTGATCTTGGGAGGCTTCTGGATAAGATTCTTGGTTAGGACTTGGAGGTTGTTTTTCATCCATTTTTACACTCTTTTTATTACTTAGTAAGGTGTGAGGGGTTTAAAATTGTTATGTTCGCAGTGTGATATATAAACTTGCACTTTTAAGGGTATATTAAAATTTAAATTATTTTGAGGGTTATTAAGAATTTGATAATGTTTTTGATATATACATAAATTTTAATAATGCAATAATTTTCCTTATAAAGAGAAGTAAAAAATAAATGAGGTAAATTTTAAAGAAATTTAATTAAAAAATGCTATTTAAACCAGGCACTCCTTTGTATGCTTATGAAGTTGTTCGAGAAGTAGACCATCAGGTCATGTATATTAATTATTTAGGAGCAAGTTCTGTTCCTAACCTTGTTGAAGATCCGGATCTTATATCTAGGGTAATTGATCTTTTAATTGAAACTCCAAATATTTCAAGAATTGTTTTTGTTCAACAACGAAATTATAGTTACAATGCTTCTATTATATTTATGTTGCAAGAGATTGCAAATTTGTATGTTTATTTAACAAAACAAGAAAAAATATTAACTCCAACTAAACTTTCAATTATGAATACTCAATATCTAAGTCAGAGATATAATGATGTTAATTACTTGTTATCGTTGTTAAAAAGAGATCCTATTGCTTGTTATTATGAATTAAATCGATTTGTTAAAGAAGAAATGCAGAATGTAGAAACTACTGCCCATGATTTAAGGGTTGATCAAATGAGTTATGTGAGAATGCTCGAAAAATTCCAGAATTTGTTAAGAAATACTAAATTAATAAAAGAATCAGAGGTTTTTTTTCAGAGTTATGTTTTTGGAAAAAGAGAGATCTATAATAATATTTTTCGAGTAGATATAATTCCAAATTTTACATTTACAAGACTTGTAGCAAGTCTTCCAGAAGATGCAGAAATTGTTGATCAATATAATATTGGAAAAGATTATGATGAATCTGTTGTAACTATTTTAAAAAGAGAGGAAGATGCAAAATATTTTTATCATGTAGTTCCCCCTGAATATTCATTAACTGAGGGCAAACAGGAATTACTCAACCTTGCAAGAAATGTTTTAATTGAACATCAACCAAAAGCAGAAGAATTTACAGATCCTGAAAAAACAAGGCAAGTTTTTTTTAATGTTTCTAGGAATTTACTTAGAGATTTAGCAGAGAGTAAAAAAGTTAAATTAAGTTATGATGAAACAAACAAACTCGCAAAAATTTTAGTAAGGCATACTATTGGTTTTGGGTTGATTGAAGTTTTATTACAAGATAAACATATTCAGGATATTGTTTTAAATTCTCCGATTTCTATTAATCCAGTTTTTTTAAGACATTCTGAATTTGATGAATGTATTACAAATATTAGTCCTAGTAAGGAAGATGCGGATTCTTGGGCTGCTAAGTTTAGGATGGTTTCTGGAAGACCATTAGATGAGGCAAATCCTATTTTAGATACTGATTTAACTTTAGGAGATATTCGAGCGAGGATTGCTGTTATTCAACGACCTTTATCTCCGGATGGTTTAGCATATGCTATTAGAAAACACAGAGAAGATCCTTGGACTTTACCATTATTTATTAAAAATAAAATGATGAATAGTTTTACTGCAGGGTTAATGAGTTTTTTAATTGATGGTTCAAGAACATTATTGATTGCAGGAACTAGAAGTTCTGGAAAAACCTCATTATTAGGGGCTTTAATGTTAGAGATTTTACCTAAGTATAGAATTATTGTTATTGAAGATACCCTTGAACTTCCTGTTGATGCATTGAGAAGACTGAAATATGATATTCAAAGAATGAAAGTTAGAAGTAGTTTATTAAAAGAAAGTTCGGAAATTGGTGCTGATGAAGGTATAAGAACAAGTTTAAGATTAGGAGATAGTAGTTTAATAATTGGTGAAGTGAGGTCATTAGAAGCAAAAGCATTATATGAAGCAATGCGTGTTGGAGCTCTTGCAAATGTTGTAGCAGGTACAATTCATGGAGCAAGTCCTTATGCTATTTTTGATAGGGTAGTAAATGATTTAGGAGTTCCTGTAACTAGTTTTAAGGCTACAGATTGTGTACTTGTTGCAAATCCTGTAAAAACTCCTGGAGGATTAATTGCAAAGAAAAGAGTTGTACAACTTGCAGAAGTTAGAAAGCATTGGACAAAAGATCCAGAAGAAGAAGGTGGTTTTGTTGATTTATTAAAATATGATGTTGATAAAGATGAACTTGTTCCAAGTGAAGAATTAATTAATGGAGATTCTGAAGTTATAAAAGCAATTGCAGGTGGTGTTCGGGGTTGGGCAGGAAATTGGGATGCAGTATATGATAATATTTTATTAAGAGGAAAAGTAAAACAAGAACTTGTAGATATGAGTATTAAATCAGAAATGCCAGAACTTTTAGAAGCAAAATTTAATTCTTTAAGTAATAATATGTTTCAACAGTTTTCAGGAGAAGTACAAGAAGATATAGGGCTTCCTTTAGGAGAAAAAGTGTTTCCTAAGTGGCAAGGATGGCTTAAAGAACAAATTAAGGGAAAGAAGATTTAGAAACTCTTGTTTTAGGATAATCTTCAAACGAAATTCTAGAGGATTCTGGTCTTGTAGCTTCATAATAATTCTCAATAAGAACTTTTATTAATCACTCTTTCGTTTATATAAAATAAAAAAGGTGAAAAATGGATGTAAACGAAGTTTTAGCAAAATACTCTAAAAAAATTGAACGAGAAATAGGAAGTTCTGAATCTAATCCTCGTGAAGCTTTGACTTCAAAAGATTATATGCAGTTTAAAGAAGATATGATGCCAGAACTTTCTAGATATGAAAAATGGGCAAGTAGTTTAGGAGGATTTATAAAAATAAATCTTGCGAAAAAAGATAAAGATAAGGTGCAGAAGCAATTAGATATAGCGCATCTTGATATTAGTCCTGGAGATGTTGCAGGATTAGCGGTTGTTGGATTTTTGGGAATTTTTTTCATAAGTGTGGTTTTGAGTATCGCCTTATGGATGATATATGGGGGGTTTCCATTAATGGATGGGTTTCCATTTTTATTCTTTTTTTTATCAATTATAATTGGTTTTTTCTTTTTTTATTATTTTTATTCAATGCCTTCTAGGTTAGCAGTAAAATGGAGGTTAAAGGCTAGTAGTCAAATGGTTCCTGCAGTTTTGTATACTGTAATTTATATGAAACATACTAGTAATTTAGAACGAGCAATTAGTTTTGTAAGTCAACATATAGAACCTCCTTTATCTCTTGATTTAAAAAAGGTTTTGTGGAATGTTGAAACTGGGAAATATTCTACAATAAAAGAGAGTTTAGATGCGTATTTGGATTTTTGGAAAGATACAAATATGGAGTTTGTAGAGAGTTTTCATTTAATAGAATCAAGTTTATATGAACCTAGTGATGCTAGAAGAATTCAGATTTTAGAAAGAGCATTAAAAGTTATTTTAGATGGTGTTTATGAAAGTATGTTAAAATATACACATTCAATAAAATCTCCTTTGACTAATCTTTATATGTTAGGAATTGTATTGCCTACTTTAGGACTTGCTTTATTGCCTTTAGCTTCTACTTTAATGGGAGGGGTAATAAAAGGAGTTCATGTGTTTTTGTTATTTAATTTATTAATTCCTTTTGTAGTATTTTATTTAACACTTCAAATAATGTTGAGAAGGCCTGGAGGTTATGGTGAGTCTAGCTTGTTGAAGAAAAATCCCTTGTATTATCAATATGAGTCTAGAAAGCCGTATTTAATTGCATTTTTGATTTGCTTTCCATTTTTGTTATTAGGGTTTGCTCCTTTAATAATTGGTTATACTCCTATTCCTGAATGGGTAGGATTGGTAGAGGCTGGACAGATTTATGATCCCCCTCTTTCACAATTTGGATTAGGATTTTTTGGAAAAGGCAATTTATTTGGATTTTTAATTGTTGATGGAGGATTAAGAGGGCCTTTTGGAGTTGTAAGTTTATTGTTAAGTTTATTGATTCCATTTTCAATTGCCATGTTTTTTTCTTTGTCATATTCAATGAAGACTAAAGAATTAATAAAATCTAGAGAAAGTACAAGAGCTTTAGAAAAAGAATTTAATAATAGTTTATTTACATTAGGAAATAGGTTAGGAGATGGAACTCCTGCAGAGATTGCGTTTTCTAAAGTTTTAGAGTCTACAAGGGGGCAAAAAACAGAAGATTTTTTTAAAATAGTTAATACAAACCTTAGGTCAATGGGAATGAGTCTTGAAGATGCAATTTTTAATCCAAAAAGAGGAGCTTTAATTTATTATCCAAGTAGTTTGATTGCGACTAGTATGAGGATTCTTATTGAGTCTGCTAAAAAAGGTTTAAAAGTTGCAGCTCAGAGTTTAATGAGTATTTCAGAGTATGTTAGAAATCTTCATAAAATCAATGAAAGATTAAGAGATTTATTAGCTGAAGTTGTTAGTGATATGAAGAGTAATATGACTTTTTTAGCACCATTACTTGCAGGAATTGTTGTTGGACTAGCAAGTATGATTACTGGAATTTTAGGGCAATTAGAAAATATGATTGGAGGGTTAAGTGAGGGTGGGGGAGGATTAATTGGAATGGAGAGTTTTGGAAGTTTATTAACCTTATTTGAACTTGAAAACATGATTCCTCCTTATTATCTGCAGATAGCAATTGGAATTTATATTACACAAATAATATTTATTTTAACTGCAACATTAGTTACTATTGATTCAGGAGAGGATAAATTAAGACAAACCTATGTTATTGCAAAAAATTTAATCTTAGGGAGTGTTTTGTATTTAATAACTGCGTTAATTGCAATACTTTCATTGTCTTTATTAGCAAATATTGCATTAGGGAGCATGGTATAATATGAGAATCTTTTATAGTTAAGAGTAAATAATATCTTATATACAAAAGAGGTAAATTTTTATGAAAATTGTTGAAAAAATGTTAAAAAATAAAAAAGCATTTAGTTTTATGCCAGATACTTTTTTAAAGATGATAATATTATTTGCTTCTCTTGTTTTGGTGTTTTTTCTTTTGTTAGCTGTTACTGGAAAAGGATCTAGTGCAATTGCATTTATACAGGATTTTATAAGATCTTGGGGAAGATAAAAAATGGAACAAAAAAGAGGGATGGGTTTTGTACTTGAATTAACTATAATCTTGGTTTTTGGACTTATAGTTGTTGTAACTATAATGTTTTTTCTTGGTGAGGCTTCTTGGTTATTGAGTTTACCATTTATTCCTGATTTTTTAATTGCTAATTCTTCTGAAAATGAAGTTCCTCCTGAATTTGAATGTCCTAGGATAATTGGAAAAATAGAAAAAACATTTGGAAAAGATTATTTAAAAGTAAATGGAAAAGAAACTCGTTTGTATTTGCATAATGAAAATGAAATCTGGCTTAATCCTAGTAATGATTGGTCTGATAAACAAATAGGAGGGATTAATCAGGGAGTAGTTTCAATATTTGAAACTTTTATGAATGAAAAATCTCAAGAATTTCTAGATTATTCTGATGAAGGTCTTTTAAGAGTAAAAGATATTAAAATGCTTCATGATTCTTTTAGGGTTAGAAATTATTTATGTAGGTCAAGAGAACAAATAGCAGATGAAAAAAAATGTGTTGAAAACTGTACTGTAATTAGAGGGATTTGTTCAAGCAAAATTATAGAAAACAAAATTTCTATTGGAGAATTAGATTGTGATTTACAAAAGTGTTATGTTGATGAAACTGAGGAAATACTGGAGAATAATGGTTTGGTAATTAAAAGTTTGGAAGATAAAGGAGAAAACATTTTAGAAAAAGATAAATTGGACTTGGTTCTCGGAAGTAAGGGACTACAAACAATAAAATTTTCTTTAGAATCTCAAAACGAATTTTGTTATGTTTTAAGAACTAATAATGAAGTTTTACAAGAAGGAAGTACAAAAGGATTATTTTCTCCTGATATTTCTGAAGCATGGATTCCTTCAGTTGGTGATAAATTAATTGAGTTACATGCTTGGGATATAAATGACGATAAAAAAAGAGTTGTTAAAAGAATAAAAGTATCAGGAAAAATTTCTTCACTTATAGTAATGCCTATAGAAGAAGAAAATGCATATAAAAGAATTTCACAAGCAAATGTGGGAAGTATTTTTTTAATTACAGGAATAAGATTTGATTGGTCACAAAAAGGAGGGACAACTCTTTCAACTGCAGATTATAAACTTGAAAAAATCGCTGAAGATAAAGTTGAAATTTTAGTATATGATGTGTATCCTGATGAAAAGGAATGGCATGTTTTAGATTGTGTATTTGATGCTCATTTTTTTGGATCTGGGGATGATAAATATTTAGAAATAAACAAATTAAAACAAGGTTTTAGAAAAGCTTTGGTTGAGGATTGTAGTTGGAATTAAAATGAAAAATAAAAAAGCATTAGCATTGAAAACAATTATAACTTTAGTTATATCTGCATTATGTATTGTTATTTTAGTTTATGTGGGATATACTCTTTCAAAAAGTTTTTTTGATGAAAATGCTCAGGAAAAAGCACTTAGGAATTTAGATCAAATAATTGATAAAATAGAGGGTTTAGAAGATGGTGAAGTTGGAAGGCATATTATTGTTAATCCAGAGAACTGGGCAATTATGGTAAAAGAAAATGAAATTGCTACTTGTTTATTTATTGATATGAGTGGTCCTTATGTAAAAGATAGATTTGGAGCTTGTTCTGTAAAGGGTATTTCTAAGAAAGTAGGATTTAGGTTAGATACTGAAATTTTTTGTAAATATGCTATTGAGAGTTGTTTTAATTTAGAAAATTTACCAATAGAAATATTTTTTAAAAGAACTGGGGATAAAGTTGTTTTAACTACAAAAGACGGAATACAAGGAAATGAAGTTTTAGGAAATCTTTTAGAATATAAAAAAGATAAAGATTCTAAAACTTTGCAAGAATTTGTTACCAATTATATAGATGTTGCTGAAGAAAAAGGAGATAGAACTCTTTTAGAAAAAGAATTAATTAATGTTGTTGGAACCTATGTTTCTGAATTAGATAGTTCTGATTTATTTGATGTTTCAAAAGAAAAGTTTTTTTGGATTTTTGGGATATATAAAGTTGAAGAAGGAGATATGAAAATGTTCTTTAAAAAATCTAGTTCTAATTATAAACAGGAGAGATTAATAAGTACTAATGATTTTGATTTTGAACATAATGGTTATACTTATAGGATCGGTTTAACTTTTTGGGAAGGAGAATATCTTGGTCAAGCAGCAGGACTTGATTTTACAGGACCTTAAGGATTTAAAAATGAGAAATAAGAAAGCAGAGTTAGCGTGGAAAAATGTTATTGTTTTTTTAACTTGGGTAGTATTTTTTTGTATAGCATTATATGTAACATGGAGGGTAATAGATTGGTTAGTAGGATGATGGCAAACAAAAAAGGAATGATGGCGTTAGATCAAATAGTAATAGTAATAGTTTTAGTTGCTACATTTGCAATAATATTATTTTTTTATGGGTTATTTATGTGGAATCCTACTATTGATAAAGCAGCTTGTCATCAGTCTGTTGTTTTACGAGGAAGTTTAAATGCAGGAATTTTTGAAGCAGGGAAAAAAATAATTCCTTTAAAGTGTGAAACAGAAAAAATATGTTTGACAATGGGCGGAGTATGTGATGAGTTTGGAAAAGCTTCAAAAACAAATAAGGTTACAACTGTAAAGTTGAGTAAAGATAAATCAAAGGCTCAGGAGAAAGTAAGGGAAACAATCGCAAATGCTTTATTTGATTGTCATTCAATGCTTGGAGAGGGAAAAATAAATTTTATGTCACAACCACTTACACAAACAAAATATTGTTTAATATGTTCAAGATTTGCTTTAGATAGTCAAGCAAAAGCAATAGTTGATGATTTAAGTTATATTGACCTTTATTCTTATATGAAAACAAAAAAAACTTCTGGGGGAAATAGTTATCTTAAATTTACATATGATGTTGAAAGAGTAGATGGTATGTTTGAAATATTAGAAAAAGCAAGAGAATTATATAATGAAAATAATGAAAAAAATCCTTCTGGAGATTTTATTAGTGAGGTAGGAGATTTGAAAATAGATATGCAAACTGAAAATGCTATAATTTCACAAATAGTTCCAGATTCTACTTGGGATAAATGGGGTGTGTCTGCAGTTGCAGGAACTGCAGTTGCAGCAGGGGTGATTTTAGCACCTTTTACAGTTGGCAGTAGTTTAACATTAACTGGAGTAGGTATAGCTGTTCTTGCAGGTACAACAACTACTGGAATTATGATAGTTAAACAATTTCCTGATGGTGCGCGTTATTTTCATCCTTCTGTTTATTCATATAATGTTGAAGCATTACGAGATCTTAAATGCAATAGTTTTGAGGCAGCACCTTGATTTGATTATTTTAATTTAATTATTTTGTTCTTATGAATTTAATTTTTCAATCTCATTAATTAGGGTGGGAAAAATATAAATTTTCTTAATTAACAGAAATTTTGATTAAGTATCTAATTATTAATTCTCTTAGATAAATTTATAATCTTCTTGGTTTTAGGTTTTATATGAAAAGAGGTTGGAATAAAAAAGCGGCGGAATTACTTTTAGAGAATGTTATTTTTTTTATATTAGTGATACTTTTTTTTGTAGCTATGTTTTATTTTGTTAATAGGGCTTCAACACAAGCAAGTATTGCAGAACAGATAAATGCAAAACAAATAGCACTTGTAATTGATAAAGCAAAACCAGGAACAGAAATAATAATGGATGTTTCTGAGTTATATGAAATTGCTAAGGAAAATGATTTTGAGGGTCATTTAGTAATAATAGATAATAATAATAAAAAAGTTGTTGTGAATTTAGCAAGTGGAAAAGGTTATAGTTATGATTTTTTTAATGGGGCAGGTATTGTTTGGAATTTAAAAGATAAAAAATTATATTTAGAGGTTGTTTCAAATGAATAAACTTAATAAAAAAGCAGATAGTAGGTTGTTGTCTCCTTGGTTGTTTTTTGTATTTGCAATTATAGGGGTATCAATTGTTATTGGAGTTTGGATATTTTATGCTATAGAAACAGATATTCGTTTTGCAGAAGCAAGAACTTTATCTAATAGATTAATAAGTACAATTTCTGAGAATGGTTATTTGAAAGAAGGGGTTTTAGGTGAAAGCTTTGATATTTTAGAAAAAGCAGAACTTACAAATAAGAGTTTTGTTAGGGGTGGGAATTTTTATTTTAATGTGATTGTTTATGATGGAGGGGTTGTTGATGGAGGAGTTGTTGGTGAGGAGGTTGTTCTTAGAAATTTTTGGGGTGGAGAAACAGATTTTGAAACACAATGTAGATTGATAGGAAAACCTCTTGCAAAATGTGTTTATGATGAATTTATTGTTTTAAATAAAACAGATCCTAATCAATATTTTAAGATTAAAATTTTAGCAGGTTCAAACCAGTTAGGAAAGAAAATATAATGTGGATAAGGAAAGAAAATATAAAATTAAAACTTTAAAATGAAAAATAAAACAACCCTTTTAAAAAAGGCTTGACCCAAAACCAGAACTTTAAAATGAAAAATAAAAAAGCACAAATTCCAACAACAATTACATGGGTTGTCGCAATTATTGTGATAATGTTAATAATGGCAATTTATCTTCTTGTTGTTGGATTTATGGGTGGAAAAAAAGTTTTTACAGGAGAGAGTATGGAAGTTGAGGTTGTAGAGGGAGGAGATTCTAATCTTGCTTTGAATCAAAATTTATTTGCAGTTTTAAATAGTTTGGTTGAAGATGAAGACAAATTATTAAAAGATTTAGTTTTAGAGTCTGTTGGTCCTTATATTGATAATGAAATTAGTGATATAAATAATCTTGATAAGATTCGACCTGCACTTTCAGAAGAATTTTTTATTACATCTAATTCAAGAGAAAAAGATAATCTTGTCTTTCTTAATTCTAAGAGAATTTTGAATAATTTTTGTAAGGATTATATGTTGAAAATTCCTCAAGGAATTATAAAAAGTGACATGGATGATTTTGTTTCTGAAGAACATTTTAAAACTTCAAATTGGAAAGAAGTTTTTTTATTTGAATGGACTCCTGAGGTTGAAATTGAAATTCCTTATAAAAATAATACAATTATAATTAAATATAGGCAGTTGGAGAATTGTTAGCAAGTAAAAATGAAACAACCCTTTTCAAAAAAGGCTTGACCCAAAACCAAAACTCTAAAATGAAAAATAAAAAAGCAGGAATGTCAATACCAATAGTTGTATTAGTAATCTTTACCTTAGTATTAACCCTTGTTACCTTAGCGTATTTTTCTACTCGTGATGAAACTGATAAAAAAACATTGATAGTTCCTGGTATAATTGATGGGGTTTATCTTGAGGAAGCACAATTAAATTATCTTTTAGAAGATATTTTTAATAAAGCAAGTAAAGACTTAAAATTCGAGGATGGTAAAGAAGTTTTTATTAATAATTTTAAAAAAGAACTTGAGAGATATAAGTCTGAAGGAGAGGGTTATTCTATTGAGGGATTAGAGCAAGTTCATAAACAAATTAATGATGAAATTCTTATGGGAGAAGGTTTGGAATTAAATGAGGAGAAGATAACTTTGAAGTTAGGAATAGAACTTTTTGCAGGAAACATAAATGAGAAAGAAGATATAAAAATTAATTATAAATATGAAAAAGAATTTGAAAAGGTTTTTAAAGGATAGTGGCTTCTTATTTTTAAGAAAATTGGTTTGATAAAAGAGGAATTAATAATGATGAATAAAAAAGGTGAGGGAAGTTCTATGATGAGATTAGTAATGGGTTTTGTTTTACTTGCAGTTATAGCAGTTTCTCTTCTTTTTATCTGGGGAAAAGTAACTACTGGAAGTTGGCAATTTTGGAATCCTTTTGTAGGGGGAGAAACAAATGTACAAGCTAGAGTGCTTTTTTGTAACCAAGCATGTAATGCAGGATTAGAAGTTGATTATTGTAGACTTAGTAATGATGAATTAATTTTTGGAAAAGATGATCCTAGGAATGGAAAACATTCGTGTAAAGATTTAGAAAGTTATAGTGTTGGACTTAAAAGTGTTCCTTGCCCAAATTTTAATTGTGCTGTTAAAGGAATAACTTGTGAGGCTCTTAATGAGAAAGATTGTAGTGATTCTGAAAATAATTGCGAAATTAAATGGGTTGGTAAATTAACTGTGGAGAGATATCAAGCAGAAGCAGAAAATAATCTTGAAACTAGAGATTTTAAGTCTGTTGAAATTAGAACTGGAGATGTTACTGATGATGCAGATAAAACTAAGAATTTTATAAGTCCTGCTGATAATGTAATTAGATATTGTGTTCAGTTAGTTCCTATGGGAGAAGTTCCTGTGGAGGAAGTTCCTGTGGAAGGAATAACTGATTAATTCTATTGATTATTTTTAGAGGTTTAAAATGGATTATGCATTACCCCAAAAACGAAAAAGTAAGTGTGATAAAAAAGCTAAGGGTAGATATAGTCGGTATAAGAAAGGTGGAAGTCAAAGGGTTGTGAAGAAAGTAGATAAAGGAAAAGCCTGAAGGAATTTCCTAACTTTCCAAATTGACGTGCGAGTGGCAGAGGATTAATTTAATTTAGAAAATAAAGGAAAAGCCTGAAGGAATTTCCTAACTTTCCAAATTGATGCTCAAACAGCAGGGTATTAATCCAATTTAGAAAATAAAGGGAAATAAGTAAGTTTAATAAATGATATTTCTTTTGTGAGTTTAATAAAGAGAGGTAATGTTATGATATTAACTATTGAAAATTGGTTTTTGATTGTTCTTGGGTTAATCTGGATTATAGGGGCGGTGTTACAGGACCTTCGTAGAAGAGAGGTTGATAATTTATGGAATTTTAGTTTAATAGGATTTGCACTTGCTTATAGATTTGCTATAAGTGTTTCTAGTGGGGATTATTGGTTTATTCTTAATGGTATTTTTGGGCTTGTTATTTTCTTGTTTTTAGGAAATCTATTTTATTATGGTAGATTATTTGCAGGAGGAGATGCTAAATTGTTAATAGCACTTGGGTGTATTTTACCTTTAAGCAGTAATTGGATGATTAATTTTGAGATTTTTGGATTATTTATTGTATTGTTCTTAGCATTAGGTTCAATCTATGCTTTAATATGGGCAATGTTTTTGGTTGGTTTACATTGGAGGGGTTTTAGAAAAGAGTTTGTTAAACAATGGAAGATTTACAAAAAAATGTTTTTGATTGCAATAATTTTTGTTATTTGTTGGACAATATTTTTATTTTTAGTTAGTAAGACTGAATTAATTTTAGTGGGTCTTGTTATTTTGTTGTTTCCGGTTTTATTTACATTTGCAAAAGCAGTTGAAGAAAGTTGTATGATTAAAAAAACTAAACCAAATAAAGTTACAGAGGGAGATTGGTTATATCGAGATATTACTGTTTCTGGGAAGAAAATAAAAGCAAATTGGGAAGGAGTATCAAAGTCAGAATTAAAGTGGATTAAAAAACATGGGAAAAAAGATATTTTTGTAAAACAAGGAATTCCATTCACACCAAGTTTTTTATTTGCATTTATTGGGTTGTTAATTTTGGTTTGGTATGGGTTGTTGTGAAGAATATGAATTTTTATAATGTTTAAGGGATTCTAAAACTAATTTTTGGTAATTTACTTAGATCTTCTTTTTTTTCTATTTTTTTAGGTCTCGAAGCACGTTTTTTAGTTTGTAATTTATTTTGTAAAATCTTAAGTTCAGGTTCTTCTGCTTTCCTTTTTTCTAGTTGAACATCTTTATAGATTGGAATTATATTAATCATTGGATAATCTTGAAAACTAGATGTTTCAATTTTGATATCTTTTGGTTTTAGTTTGGATTTAATTCTTTTAGCTATTTTTTGAGCTAGAGCCATTGCAGATTTTGGAATTTTTTCAGTAGGGTAGGGTTTTTTTGGAAGAATAATGCAATGGCCTCTTGATAAAGGATTGATTTCAAGAATCGCAATTGATTTATCATTTTCATCTATTTTGTGACTTGGAATTTCTCCACTTATTATTGATTGGAAAATTGGTTTTTCTGGTTGAGCAGGTTGAGGTTCTCCTGATTCAGAATATTTAATTTTATTTTGTTTTAGAAATTCTTCTAATCCTTTTTCATCTAGATTTTTAATATGTTCTTTAATTTGGGCCTTATTTTCATTAGGCATAGATTCAACTTGTTTTAAGAGTTGTTTTTTCAATTCTACTGATTGTTCTTTTGATATTGACATAGTAGATAAAGAAAAAGATAATTTTTATATCTAACTGTTGGGGTAAGATTAGAGAAACTGTTTGTATGGGAGGTAATTTATAAATATTTTCTATTGCGTATGGAGAGGATTGTGTTTTAACCCGTCGAATTTTCTTTGGAGGTGGTCAGATTAAAATTTGGGCGTAAGCCTTTGAACTAGACATTAAACGCACTTTATTGCAGAAAATATCCCATATTAGGATAAAAAGCGAAGCTTTATAGTATAAAATTATTCAAATATCTTTTCAAATAGAATCTAAATTCTTTATTTCATCTCCAGGCATATTTTCCCTTAATTCATGATATAAAAGAGCTACATGATACCATGTGAAGTTCCTATATGTAGGATCTTCATGATTTGTTTCTCGGTTTCTTTTTTGAGTTCTTGCTATTTCATCAAATTCTTTCATTACTTTTTCTCTTTCATCTAGAAAAAATTTAAAATAATAATGTTCTCCTTTGTTTTCTAGATGTAGTTGATATCTTCCATTTTTTTCTAATAATGTAATATCATCCTCTCCGTATGTTTTTCTAGAAATTATTCTTATGGATGGGATTGGAAAAATTTTGTTTGAGAATCTATTCTTAGGGAACATTTTAAGATTGGTTTAGTTTTTATTTATTATCCAAAAGCTCTTCTAAAATCAATTATTTCTGCAGAACTAACATTTTCAACCTTTTGCAGTTTTTCTAGCATTTCATCACTGTTAAGAGTTTCATCTCTAGAAAATGTTAGTATTATTGCATTTAGTCCAAATGCAATAGGTTCTCTTTCTATTGTTGTTTTTTCTCCTGATTCCTTAGAAATTATTGTTTTTGCATTATTTTCAATATCTTCTAGATTTGAGTCTGGAGATTCAGGCATTATTTTTATTTTAATTAAAGCAGTTCCCATATTTGTTATTTTATTTTTTTCTTTATAAACATTTGGTTTATTAAATGTTATGTGGAATAGTTTGATTTGACCCTTTTATTATTGAATTTATATTTCTTCCACCCTAATTAATAAAGAGGAAAAATAAAATTCATAAGAGCAATTAATATTCCAAAAATTTTAA
>CAZJPU010000004.1:0-10773 GCA_964548105.1 Candidatus Woesearchaeota archaeon
CTTTTAATTTTCCTTTTTTTATTTGTTGATAGGTATTTGTATTTTTATGAAGTGAAAACTTACTTAGATTAAATACATCTGGCTTAAATTTATTAATAAATTTCAGATTTTCTTCATGATCTTCTTGGTTTTCTGAGGGATATCCTACAATAATATCTGTTGCTATAGTTATATCTGGAATTTCTTTTCTAAATTTTTTAATAATTTGTTCTGCTATTTTTATGTTATAATTTCTATTCATGTCTTTTAGAACCTTATTAGAAGCAGATTGTATTGGAATATGTAAGAATTTGTACATTTTTTTGTGTTTATATATTTCAATTATTTCATCTAATATTGGAAAAACATGGTTAGGATTCATCATTCCTAACCTAAGTTTAAAATTATGTTTTAAATCAAGGATTTTTTTAAGTAGTTCTGGTAATTTGGGTTTTTTATCTTTTTGATCAAGACTGTATGAGGCATTATCTTGTGAGGTTATCCAAATTTCTTTTGCCCTATTTTGCAAGTCTGACTCAACAGATTTAACAATTGATTCAATCTCATAAGAGAAAAGGAGTCCTTTTGCTAATCTAACTTTGCAATAAGTGCAATTTCCTAAACATCCCTCACTTATTTGTGTTATTGAAGTTAATTTATTTTGAGAAATCTTTGGTATATTAAGTTTTTCTTCGTTTTGGAAATCAATATATTGTTTTTGTTTTTTTTCAGTTAATTTATTCTCATTATAATCTTTTATTAGTTTATTAATCTCTTTAAAATGATGAGTTCCTAATAAAATAACTTTATGATTTAAATCTTTTATTTGTTTAAAATCTGTTTCAGGCATACAACCAGTAATTATTGTTAGTTTGTCTGGATAAATTTTTGCAATATCTTGAATTCTTCTTTTTATTTTGTTTTCTGTTTTTCCTTTTACAATACATGTGTTAATGATAACTATTTCTGCAATTTTTTCATTGTTTGTTATTTCATAACCTGATTGTCTGAGAAAGCCGGCCATAATTTCACTATTGTTTTGATTTGCTGAGCAACCATAAGTTTCAATATAAATATAATTTTGCATGTTCATAAGAACCTGGAAAATCAGGTTTAAAGAAGTTTTGATAGGAGTTAGGATAGCTGGTGTAAACAATATTATCCTAAAAGATATACTCTCTAACAAACAAAAAAGGTAAGTAAATTAAATAGCAACTTTTATTTCTATTTCAATTTACAATTCGTAACATTTTTATATCGGGTTTGTGCATAGTTTTTATGGAAAAAGATATAACAATCAGAGAAATACAGGAATGGGAGAAATCTTTTGTTAAAAATAAAGGTATTTCTGAAAAAGAGGAAACCTCTGTAAAAATTGCGATTTGCAAACTGACTGAAGAAGTAGGTGAAGTGGCAAAAGCATTGCTTGAAGGAAAATGGGAAGAGATTCCAGCAGAAGTTGCAGATGTTATAGTTTTTGCTTGTAAAATAGCAAATATTGCTGAAAAATTTCACGGCTCTGAGGATTTGACTAAAGTTATTAAAAATAAAATAGAATACTGCGAGACTAGAACCTATGATTCTATATTAAAAAAACTCGACAAACCAGCACATAAAGAGTTTAAATAAAATAAATAATTTTAATAAATTATTTCTAAAAATTAAAGAAAAGATAATCTCAAAGCAATTTTGGATTTAGAAAGATAAAAAAGTATATCCTTTTTGATATACTTTGTGTAAAAAATAATATCTTAAATGAGATTATATCTAAGATTTTGGCAAGATTTAAAAATAAATATAACTTAAATTAAAGAGGAGATAAAACAAATGAAATGGATGAAATTGGCAGGTTATTTTGCAATAATCTCTTTTATTATAATTTTTATTTTTGGTTTAATTAGTTTTTTCCAAGTTTCTGGTTTCAATTTCTATAAACATTTATTTAAAATAATAATCTCTTTCTTTTTGTTTCTAGGATTTTTAACTCTAGGAAGATTCTCTAAAAATAAATTTTTAATTAATATTGCTTGGATTATTCTTTTTCTATCTCTTACTACCTCTGTTTTTTCTATCATAATACTAACAAATCCATTTATTCTCTTATATCCTGTAATAAATTTTGATATCTCAATAAGTCTAAATACTTTTCTCCTTATTCTCTTGCCTTTTGGAGTAATGAGCATTTTCAATATCCTTTTGGGAGTATCTTTATTAAATGTTAAAAAAGTAAAATTTGTTAAAGCAACAGGAATTTTTGCAATTATTATTGGAATTTTCTATTCTATTTTTTATCTAATTCTAGCTCCAATAGCATTATATTCAAGTGAAACTTCTTGGTTCCATCAATTTTTTTCAAATAGCTCAATTTTTATAGTTGAAGCTGTAATCATTACTTTCTTTTGGGCAATATTTACATTTTTTGAATCTATGATGTTTTTTGATGCCTCTAAAAATTTTGAGAAGTAACCTAATAAGGACAGTGATAAGAAATAATTATTTTAGATATAATTGGTAATAAGAAATAATATCATTTAGGGAATATTTGATGTAAACAAATACCTCAAAAAGCTTCTACCCTTAATTCATCAAAATTATATAATCTCTCTGTTCCCCTTAAGGGTTCAATTGGAGTTATTGAAAGAGTTATTGCTCCATTTTTTATAGCAGAATATGCACTATGAGTTCCATTTTGAACTGCATATAATTGATCTCCATTAGAGCTTGGTCTTGCATAAATTTCCATTCCCCCTATTCTTGGTTTTCTTAGTTCTTGAATAACAAGAGGGTCGGTTAAAACTAATTCATCTAAATGGTTTTTCCAACTATCTCCATATTTTCTTTTAAGATGTGGAACTAATTTCTTTGCGCCAACAACGGGTGTTTTTACATAACTTTGAAGAAATCTTATTTGTGAAGTTGGCACTATGATTTTCTCTGGATCTCCTTTAAAAGATTCAGGCTCTGGAAGAGCAAATTCTAATAATCTAACTAATCTTTGACCTATTTTCATAAAAAAACATAGAAAAAACGATTTATAAGCTTTTGTATTTGTAACTATTGGTTAGTGATAAATAAATCAAAAAGATACAACCTTTTCTAAACAAGTTTTTGCAAGAGTAAAAAGAACTTGTGCTTGTTCAAGGCTTGTTTGGTTTGGAGCTGTTAATCTATATCTTACATGATCCCTCCAAGAAGAACTATCTAAACTTAATCTATCTTTCGGAAGGAGATTTAATCCATAAGTGTTTTTAGAAGTATAAATAAATTCTAATAATCTTGAAGGGTTTTTAAAACCCATATCTAGATTAATAAAACCAAACTCAAAATAAGAAGGAATAGGCAGCCGTTGTTTTTTTAAGGTTTTTTTAGCTTCTTGTTCTAAAAATTTTATCTGACCATCAATGTAAAAACCCCTATCTTTTAATTGTTGTGCAAGGGGCCTATACAGAAATAATTGAGATTCTTGGTATGGGCTTGGATTTTCAGGACTAACAATTTGAATTGGATTTTCAGGTGTTACAATGCCATTTGCAAAAATTATTTTTGATTTCATTTTTTTATTATAAACTAGTTGTTTTTAAAGGTTATGGGAAGAAAAACAAAATTCTAAAACTAATGATGTTCAAGTCTATTTAACCAATGAAAAAGTAATAGATTTAATACAGTTCCTTGGATTTCGTGTTCTATATTCTGGGGCAAATAAGAAACAAATGGGTTTGAGGTTGTATTTAAATCTTCAATAGACTCTAAACCCATTTCTAGACGACAGTTTTTTCCAGGAACATGAATTGAACTAGGAAAAGCAGTGCAAGGTCCTTTCTTGGATTTTCTTACAAAATTATAAGGTACTTCAACTCTTTCACCATCATAAATCTCTGGAAATTCTTCTGGGTTTTCAAATCTTCCATCTGCATGAATATCTAGAAATTTGTCAGGAATACCCCATTCTTCTATGATTTTAAGACCTTGTTCTTGAATTTCTTCAACTACGTCTTCAGAGAGCTCTGTTGCCCAAGCCCTTTTTAAATAACAAGTTTTAACTCCGCCAAAACAATCATTATAATCTTCTCCAGAACAAGGGTCTGCATTAGCAGGATCTCTAAATCCAATAAAAGCAAGATAATTGTGATTCTGTCTTCCCATTTTTTTCTAAAATAAGAAGTGCTTTTAAAGATTATTTCAAACAAAAATATATATTTATATTTCTTGAATTAAGGCAATAAAAAAATTTAATAGGAAATCTTATATAGAAAGTTTGTTTAAATAAAAAAGAAGGAAGAGGTGAGAAATATGGAAAAGAAGATTGTTATAATAAGAGGGATAGTGACTTCTGGAAAAACTACGACTTCACATGAACTAGCAAAAGTGTTGCCTGGATGGATCTTTGTAGATGTTTGGAAGATTAAAGAAATGTTTGAACCATTAGGATTAAAAAATAGAACTCCTTTAAAGACAATCTCTAAAAAAGCAATGATAACTATTACTAGAGATGTGATTAGACAAATGGGAATAAATATTCTTGTTCAGGAATCTTCTTTGAGTTTTATTAAAAAACATTTGAAAAATGATTTGAAAAAATACAAATACAAAGTCTATTCGTTTTTCCTTGATTTAAATGAGGGAGATGTTTCTAAAAGAGACAAGCAAAGAGAGAAACCAACAATGAATCTTATAAAAGAAATAAAAAAAGGTAAATGGAGAGAGAAAAGAGTTAAGCCAGAAAAAGGAGATATAATTATTAATACAAGTAATAAATCTGTAAAATCCGTTATTAATATTATATTAAAAGAAATTGGTGAAAAAAGAAAAAAACACCCTAATCTTCGCGCTTTAAGGAAGAGTTGGTAAGATTTTTAGATGATTACATCTCTTGCAGGACTTTAATTTAATCTCTTGATTAATTCCGTTTTGACCTGCTGTTTTTTTTCATTGGATATTGAAAAAAGTTTTTTTTCCACCATTTTTTCAGAAATAGTAAATATATAATTCAGCTTGATTATACTATTTTTCATTGCCCCTTCTTTTTTGTATAAATTAATTCCTCTCATATTTAAATTAGAAGTTATGCCTGCAACAACAATATTTTCATATTCTTCAAATAAAACAAGTGCAGGGCGCTTTTTAATCTCAAAAGTATCTGTAAATTGCATGTTAGCTAAAATAACTTCTCCAAACTTATGCATTATCCCACACCTCATCTTCTTTATTGTCCCAAAGCTCCTTCATTTTAGGTTGTTGAATTTTATGTAAAAATTCATCATATTGATTTCTTTTTTTAATATCGCAGAATAATTTTGTCATTTTTTCAATTAATTCGTTGTAAGTCTGCCTGGGATGTTCTCTTGCTTGTTTAAGCATTTCAATAACTTTTTTATCTATAAGAATTGTGGATTGTTCTGCCATTTTATATATCTATTATATATTAACTATGCATCACCTATATATAAATGTTTTATATCGCGGGCGCTGTCAGAGTTACTTAATTTGACTTTATTTTATTCTATGCTCTCCCCTATTTATAAGGGCGAGATGAAAAAAATTAAGAGTTTTAACAAAAAAATTAAGTTTCAGACAACACCTATCTACATCTCTTGCATAACTTCTATTCCAAGAAGATGTAAGGCATTATGCAATGTTGTTCTAAAAGAATCAACAAGATTAAGTCTAAAAGATTCTTCTTTACTTTTTATTACAGGACAAGAATGATAAAACTCATTAAAAATCTGGGCAAGTTGAAATGCATAATTTGCAAGAAGTGCAGGATTTAATTTATCTCCTGCTTGCTCTACTACTTCGGGAAATTTAGAAATTTTATTAACTAGATTTATTTCTTCACTACATAACTTATTTATTTTTATTTTTCCTTTATTGAAATTTTTTGCTTTTCTAATTATAGAAGATGCTCTTGCATATGAATACTGTAAATAAGGTCCTGTATTTCCTTCAAAATTTAATGCTGCATCCCAAGAAAAATGAACATCTTTTATAGGTTCATTTTTAAGAACAATATATTTTATAGCTCCTGTTCCTACTTTTTCAGGATCTCCTTTTGTTTTTCTCTTTTTTATTTCTTTGTCTGCTTTTTCAATTGTTTTTTGTAAAACATCTTCTAATAAAATTATTTTTCCAGTTCTAGAAGCCATAATTTCTTTTCCAAATTTAACTGTTCCAAAAGGGAGATGGATTAATCGGTTATGCCAAGGAAAATCAAATATCTTAAGAATATTAAATAAATGGGAGAAGTGTTCTCTTTGCCTAAAATCAGTTACATAAATCATTTTATGAAAATTATATTTTTCAAATCTTTTATCAGCAGCCCCAATATCTTGAGTAATATAAGATGCTGTTTGATTACTTCTTAAAATATATTTTTTCTTTTCATTGGAATCTACATATACTGCTCCATCTAATTCTGCTTTAGCATGACCTTGTTTAATAGCATTCATAATAAGTTCTTTTCCTCTTTCTGAAAAAAAACTCTGACCAGTAGTTTCTGTAAAATTTACTTTCAATAGATCATAAACTTTATCAAAACCTTTTTCAGAAGATTTTCTTATTTCTTGCCAAATCTTATGGGCTTTTTTATCACCTAATTCTAAAAGTTTGATTTTTTCTTTGGCCTTATTAGTCCATTCATTATCTTGGAATTCTTCCTCTGTTCCTTCAGAAACTTGTGTTTTTTCCTTAGAACAAAACTTTACATAAAGTCTTAAAAGCTCTTTTACTGGATCTTTTTTTAAAGCTTTTTCATCTAACCAAAGTTCATGGGCAACAATTAATTTTCCTATATGCAATCCTACATCTCCTAAATAATTAATCCCTATTGGATTGTAATTTAAAAAATTAAAAATCCTCATAAGAGAGTCTCCAATAATTGTTGACCTTATATGTCCAACATGCATTGGTTTTCCAATATTAGGATGTGAAAAATCAATAACTATTTTTTTCTTCTTTCCTATGTTTGTTTTTCCATAGTTTGCATTTATTTTTATGATTTCATTTGCTATTTTTGTTTTATTAATAAAAAAATTAAGATAAGGTCCTTTTGTTTCTATTTTCTCTATTTCTTTTGGAAGTTTTTTTTGTAATTGTTTTGTAATTTTTTCTGCTATTTCATTAGGAGATTTTTTTTGTTTTTTGCTAAGTATAAAACATGGAAATGCATAATCTCCAAACTCAGGATTTGAAGGAGTTTCAATAAGATTTTCAATTTCTTGTTTTTTTAATCTTGTCTCTTTTTCAAGCAAAATTATTATTTTTTGTTTAAACATGATATTGCCAAGAAGAATATATTTATAAAACTTCGTAGATTCACTTAACTCATGGTAAAGAAATGTGCAATCTGTAATGAAAAAATAGAAGAAGAATATGGGAAATTAAAAGGAACTATATTAAAGGCTAAAAATGTAAATGGGAAAAATGAATTAATACCTGTATGTAATGAATGTCAAAAAAAAGAAGATTGGATTGAAACAGCAAAAATAAAAGCTGCATAGATTGGTTTTTAAGGATTAATAGAGGTTTTCTAAAGATTTTTAAATGATGGAAATCTAGATTTTTTATGCGGGGGTTCCAGAGTGGCCAAATGGGCAGGACTTAAGATCCTGTGACTTAGTGTCTTCGGAGGTTCGAATCCTCTCCCCCGCATTTTGGATGTTTTTGGAGATAATCTATATTTTCTTTGAATATATAGTAAAAAAAATATAAATCCTTATATATTAATTCTAAGTTAAAATCGATTATGGAAAAACCTACTAAAAAAATGAAATTGTTAGGGCTTGTAGAAGCAAATGCAAACATGCTGGGTGATTGTGTACGAACTTCTGGAATAGGAATAGGTTTTCAAGATTCTTCAAGACCTGATGAAAATCTCGATGGCAAGATAAAATCTTATAGAACTTTTCTTCAAGTTCCAGGTACAAATCAAGTAGTTAAAGCATATGGGAGTCCTAGTGTTTGGGACTATGATGATATCGCAAGTACATTTAAAGCATCATCTGATAGCGGTAAACAATTAGAGGTTATTGCTTATGTTAGAGATATTAATCCAATAATTCTGGATGTTACAGCAGTAAGGTTTGGACAATATACTATGGGAAATGAAGGATATGTTGAGAGATTTAAAGATACAGGAAGATAAATAATTCTTTGGGTTTGGGGTTAAAAAGTATGCTGAATTTAGAGATAGATTTATAAAATATATTTTGTAGCATAATTATATGAAGAAATTATTAACATTATTGAGTTTATTTACAATTGTTTGTGTTGCATTATTAGTTAGTGCAACAGAATATTCTGGAGATGGAACACACACTATTAAAAAAGGGGATAAAATTACTATTGATAATGGGTGGCAAATTGAAATTGTTACTGTTGGAATTGGTTCTTATACCGAGATTGTGAATTTTAGATTATATGATGCAGATGGAACTTCATATCCAGAATCACTATCTCAAAATTCTGTAAAAAAAATTGAGGGAATGAAAAAATTTGGATCAAATTCTAGATTAAGAATTGAGATTGAAGTTTTGGAAGTTTCAGGTGAGGAATTAGCACGAGCAGGAGTTAGTTGGGTTGAAAAAGAAAATGCGAAAATTAATATTGTTTCTATTGATGAAGCATTGCCCGGCGGAGTAAGTGGTGGAGATGATGTTATTGAAGAAGTTGATAAGGAATTAACGTTTAGAGATGGGAAAGATGTTTCATTAAATATTGGTGAACAAACAACTCTTGGAAATGGTTATAAATTAAAACTTGATAGATTTGACCAACGATGGAAGAGTCCTTATTTCTCAATATATGATTCTGAAGAAAATATGATTGATGAATATGTTGGAATTGGAAAAGAAGTTGGAGCATCTTTGGGTTCTTTTGTTTATGTTAAAGACTATACCGAAGAATCAGTTGATTTATTGTTAATTGATGGTTCTAAATTAACTTTTGGAACTGGATGGAATATGTTCTCAATACATATTGGAGATGGAGATGGTTATGGAACCATATTAGAGAGCACTTGTAACAAGGCACCAATGTGGGTATGGAATAATGAATTAGATGATTATGAAAAAGTCGGATTATTAGAGGAAGGCACTAAAATACCTGCAGGTAAAGGAATCTGGGCTCAAATTCAAACTAAAAAGAATACTCAATCTGACATTGATTGTGAAGTAATAGTTTCGGGAACAAATGGGGTAACAACTGAAGGAACTCAACTTAAATCAGGATGGAATCTAATAGGAGCTCCAATTAGCGCTTATGGTGATAGAGAGATAGTTGAAGATGGTTCAAACTTTAAAATGTTGAGTTTTGATAATATATTAGGAGATTGTAAGTTGGAAAAAGGACCTTGGCAATTTTTAGGAACAAAATACTCTCACTTTAATATTAAAAGTGAAATCGCAGAAGAGCATAAGTTTTCAGAACCTTTTCAGAATAATATAAGATTAAATAGGGGATATTTTGTTAAAGTAATTGATGATTGCACTCTAACCGATAAAAAATGGAATTAAAATCAAAAAAAGGTGGGGTTGGAAAAATTATTATTTGGATAGTAATAATTTTAGTCATTATTGCAGTTATATTTGTCTTGTATAACTCCCTATCTAAAGAAGATGTGATTGACGATAATCAACAAACTCTTAATCAAGATACAACAAATACTGAAGATAGTAAGCCAACTCAAGAACAAGATAAAGACCAAGTTACTGAAGAGAAACCTCCAAGACCTCCAGAATAGTTTTTTACCACAATAATCAATAAATAATTCTTTTGATTCTTACTAGGAAAACCTTAAAAACTATTGATATCTGTTTTTTATGCAGACTAGGCTGGCGGGTTAGCTCTTCGCCATTTGCTAGTGAGCTTTAGGCAAGCTGTAAGGGGGTAAGTGATATTGCGTTTAGGAAGTCTTGATACAAACGTTGAAGTTTTGTCCTTCTTGATCTTGCTTGTGCAAAATGGGTCAGACCTTGATCGGAGCAGCCCTAAACATTAGTTAAGATGCTTGGAGGGTAGCAGAACTGAGGATGTACTAAGGTTGCTTTTTAAAAGTAATTGAGCAAACCCCTGAGTCTGCGCTAATTTTATTTTAAGATTATGTTATCTATAAATAATTTAATCTTGCAACCTAATATTTATATATACATTATTCCTGATTTAACTATAAGTAATAAAAAGAGGCAAATATTGATTAATAACAAAAATGAATGACAAAAGAGGTCAGTTTTATATTGTTGCAGCAATAATTATTGTTCTTGCAATATCTGGAATAATGAGTTTATCAACCTATGCTGTTGCAAAACCAAGTCCTAAAACAATTTATGATTTAAGTTCAGATTTAAAAAAAGAGGGTACGAGAATAGTTGATTATGGTATTTACTCTAAAGAAAATGTAAAAAAATTAATGGATGATTTTACAGATAAAGAATTTGCCCCTTATTTTCTACAAAAAACAAATAATGCAAATGTTCTTTTTGTTTATGGAAATGAAACAGAACTCTATGGTGTAAGATATGATACAGTAAGTACAGGAACAGTATCTGCAACAATTGGAAATGCAAGAACTGACTGGAACAGTGTAGGGGTTTTTGCAAATAGAACTATTATTAATGATGATGATGGAAATAATATAGTTGAAATAATAATGATGGGAAAAACATTTGAATTTGAAATAAAAGATAATGAAATGTTTTATTTTGTGATTATTCAAGAAAGGGAGGGAGAAACATATGTTGAGAAAAATTAATACTAAAAAAAATAAAAGTGCTCAAAGTTTAATGTTATCCTATGTTATTT
>CAZJPU010000004.1:10783-24355 GCA_964548105.1 Candidatus Woesearchaeota archaeon
TGCAAGAAAAAGAAGATGAAATATATGTAGAGGTTAAAAATTAAATGGATAAAAAAGCAGTTAGTTTAATGATATCATATGTGTTATTAGTTGCAATAGTTATTGGAATATCTATTGGAGTTTTTGCATGGTTGAAATATATGGTAGATGTAGAACCTCCTGAAGATTGTAAAGAAGGAACCTCGATTATTTTAACAGACTATGAATGCTCAAGTAATGGTATAGAATTAGAAATAAAAAATAATGGGAGATTTAATGTTAAAGGGTTTAGATTAACAGTAGGAAATAATACTGAAAAAGAACCAATAACTTATTTATATCATGTAAGTTCTATTGGAATACCTGGGTTTGAAGGACTTTATGAATTTAAAAGTCTTCAAAGAGGGCTTCTGCCTGGAGGAAAAGAGAGTAATATCATGTTCACTAAAGCATGCCGTCCAGGGTCAAGAGGTTGTGGTGTTGGGGGTTTAGTAGATTTTGAAGATATTAGAAGTATTAGAATTCAACCTTATGTTTTTGAGAAAGGAGAACAAGTATGGTGTCAATCATCAATTATAAAACAAAATCTAGAAAATTGCCATATTATCTAAACAAAAAAAATAGCAAAGTATTTATAATAATAAAAAGTTTTAAATGTAAGATGAGAAAAAAAGCGGTGAGTCCTGTAATATCAACAGTTTTACTAGTAATGATGGTAATTATTTTAGCAATTATAATTATGGTCTGGTCTATTGGATTTATAAAAGAGATTGTTTTAAAAAATGACAAAGCAATAGAGCGGGTTTGTTCAGAGGTTGGAATGAATCAAATACTTAATGATGTTGATGGAAGTTTTGGATTTCAAAATGCAGGAAATGTTCCAATATATGCTGTTAATCTAAAACTTATAGAAGCAAATACTGGAAGCTCTACAATTGTAAGGATAAATGGCAGTGAAGGAGGCAATTTAGTAAATCCTGGAAATACAATAATTCTTCAAGATGATTCTGGTATTGATTATGATTCTGGTATCTATGAAAAAATAACAATAATTCCAATATTATTAGGAGAGATAAAAAATGGGGGTCTTAAAGAAAAAGAATGTGGAAAATCCTATGGACTCACTATAAAATAAAAAACTAATTATAAAAAATGTTAAAACAAAATTCAAAACACTCAAATTCGCCTCTTGAATCTGTTAAAAAATGCAAACTAATCCCAGATTCAAAACGCTCAAACTCGCCTCTTGGTTTTCTTATTGAAAATAATATTTTCTCAAAACCAAAACGCTCACAATCACAGGTAATTTCTACAGTATTACTTATAATGCTAGTTGTAATATCTATGGGGATTATTATTGCGTTTGTTATTCCTTTTGTAATAGATGCACTTTCAGGTTCTGAATGTTTAGAAGTTATGGATCAGATAAAAATTAGAAATAACCCTCAATATAGTTGTTATAATGCTACTTCAACTTATACTCATGTACAAGTACATGTAGGAGATATACTTGATAAAATTGAAGGGTTTACAATAGAATTAAGTGGAGCAACAAGCAGGGCTTATGAGATAAATAATTCAAATTCTCCAGCAGATGTTAGTATTTATGGAGGCGGGGTTTTTGAACTTCCTAACAAAAATGAAGAAAGAACTTATGTTTTTGAGGGATTTGGTGAAAAACCAGATGTAATAAGAGTTTATCCAATACTTCTTAGTGGGACAATATGCAAAGAGTCTGATACTTTAACTACGGTTAAACAATGTTTTAAACCATTTTAAAAAAATGAACTTCAATTATAATAATGGTTATTGTAAAAGAATTTTTTTATCATCAAAACGCTCGCAAGTTTGGGTAGAAACTGCAATCTATACTTTAATTGGGTTAACAATAATTGCAATTATCTTATCTGCAGCAGTACCTCAAATTGATAAAACAAAAGATAAAGGAGTTATAAAACAAACTATAACTGCGTTAGATATTCTAAATGACAAAATCATAGAAACAGAACAATCTCCTGGAAGCATTAGGATTGTTAATTTTAGAATGTCAAAAGGAAGATTAGAAATTAATTCTAAAAATAATACTTTAATTTATATTCTTGAGGATACACGATTTGAATTAAGTCAGCCAGGAGAAGAAATAGCAGAGGGAAATGTTATTATTAGAACTGAAGAACATGGAAGCAGATTTAATGTTTTTTTAAAAATGGATTATAATAGCAGACTAAATATTACCTATAGTGGAGAAGATAATAAAAATATGGTGTTACATCCTGGAACAACCCCTTATCGAATACAGGTTGAAAATATAGGTGATCAAAATTCTAATGATAATACTCATATAGATCTTGATTTGCTTTAAACAAAGAGAAATCCCCTACTTTTTATTAAGAGTTAATAGGAGATTTATCTAGCTTCACTAAACCAATACAGGATCTTTAGGTAGGGAGAATAATCTCAAAGTTTAGTGAAATCTTCAAAAGATTGTTAAGTTTTAAATAGTATAAGAATTTCTATAAAATAGTAAAAAGAGGTAAAAATGCCTGGCATAAATATTAATTTAAATCCAACTGTTCCTCCACTTCCAAGAGTAGAAGATAGAGCAAAAATTAATGTTAGATATACCCTTATTGCACCTTATGTTAGTGTTCATATTTATTGGGATAAAAGGGCAGGAGAACTAATTTATGAGATTGAAGAACCAATGCTTACAGAAAATGAGAACTCTTTATTACACACGTTAGAATTAAGTCTTGGAGAGATGATTAATGCAAATGTTTTAATTAGAAAAACAGTTGAATCAATGATTGAATATATTGATAAAACATCTAGATTGTTAATTGAAGAACTTGATATGAAAATAAGTGAAGAAAGTTATGAAAAAATATTTTATTTCTTATTTCGAGATTTTGTTGGGTTAAATAGAATTGAGCCTTTAGTCAAGGACTATTTTATTGAAGATATTGAGTGTAATGGTGTAAATACTCCGATATATATTGTTCATAGAATTTATAGAAATATGAAAACAAATATAACTTATCCAAAGATTGATGAACTTTCAAGCTTTGTTGAAAAACTTGCGCAACGATGTGGAAAATATATTTCTTATGCTAGCCCTTTATTAGATGGTAGTTTGCCTGATGGTTCAAGAGTTAATGCGACTTATACCACTGATGTGAGTAGTCGTGGACCCACTTTTACTATAAGAAAATTTACAAAAATTCCGTGGACCCCAGTACAACTCCTTAATAAGGATACTCTATGTCCTGAAATGCTTGCATATTTTTGGATATTATTAGAATATAAAACAAATATCATGATTACAGGAGGGACTGCTAGTGGGAAAACCACAATGTTAAATGCAATTGCGTTTTTCATACCTCCAGAAGCAAGAGTTGTTTCTATTGAAGATACTCGTGAACTAAATCTTCCTAGAGAAAACTGGCTTCCAAGTGTAGCAAGAACAGGATTAGGACAAGGAAGTATTGGAGAAGTAGATTTATTTAGTTTATTAAAAAGTTCGTTTAGGCAAAATCCTGATTATGTTATTGTTGGAGAGGTAAGAGGAAAAGAAGCATTTGTATTATTTCAGGGAATGGCTTCAGGACATAGTTCCATTAGTACTATGCATGCAGATTCAGTAGATACTCTTGTAAAAAGACTTGAAACCCCTCCAATAGAACTTTCTCCAAGTTTGTTAAATACTTTAGATGCTGTAGCAATAATGACTCATGCTATAGTTGGTAAACAAGAAACAAGGAAATTAAGAGAGATTGTAGAAGTTGTTAATGTAAATGATAAAGGAGTTGCACTAACAAATACTCCTTTTATGTGGGATCCAAGAAAAAATGTTTTTTATTATAAAAAAGAAAGTCATGTTTTTAAAAAAATTTCGGATAGATTTGGATTAACAGTTGATGAATTAATTAAAGAAATGGGATTAAGGGCAAAACTACTTTATGAACTTAAAAAAAGAGGGATATTTGATTTTCATCAAACACAAAAAATAATTAATGAGTATCATAAAAATTCTGAATATGTTTTAAATGCTTTTGGGATTTCATAATCTATAAGCAGTGGTTTTTAAAAAAGTTAATCAATAGAATTTCTGATTTTTTGATATATTTTCCTCCCCTGATAATGAGGGTGGATAGATATAATGCACAAAAATTATGAAACTAACCAGAGATTTTTAACAGAGACCTAAAAAAGCACAACTTTAATAAACATAATTTCTTTCTTTAAACAAATAGAATTTATTATCAAAAAAAAGGAGGTTAGACTATTTTTTGGGACCTTGACCGCAATAAATATTTAGAAAATAAGAAATGATAGATTTACAAGAATTGCAGATTCTAGCACAATTAGCAGATAATATAGAAATAATTAGTGGAAAACTAGAAAAAGCTTATGCAAGCAATAATACTGAGGAATTTAATAAGTCAAAAAAAGAAATTCTCGAGATTCAGAAAAAAATTTCTAATTTAATAAAATGAGTGTTGATGGATTGCGAGAAAATTTAAAACATATGAAGGAGATTATTAGAGAAATATATGTTTTTACTAATCAATTAGATGTTCTCAAAAATCTAGAGATTGGAAGTTCTGCTGTTATTGATTCTAAAGAAAAAAGATTATTAATAGATGTTATTAATTCATTGACAGCTCAATTAAAAATAATAAATAATTCTCTTCCAGGGCTGATGCAAAATATTGGATATTATCAAAAACTTCCATCTGCAGATTCTGCAACTTCTAAAGAAGTTCAACCTCAAGCAATTCAACCGAAAATAGCACCACAAAAACTTGTACAAGTAAAATATAAACCTCCTAAAAAAGAACAAAGTGTTTCAGTAATCATTACAGATGAAGATCAAAAAGAGTTTTTAGGAAATCTTAGTAAAAGTAATTTATCTATTAGTAAATTAAAGAAAAAATATGCAGTTGAAAAACCAGAATTAGAATTTGGAAAACCCAGTGCCTATGCTAAAATGTCAAATCATTTTTTTAAGCGTCTTTCAAATAGTCTTGTTGTAAAAGGATATTTCAAACAATTAAATAATGATTTAAGAAGAATGAATAATCCATTTGTTGTTGGGACCTATGTTTCAATGATTTTCTTTAGTATTTTAATTAGTTTTGTTGTTAGCATGTTTGTGTTTGTTTTATTATTATTTTTTGATGTGAGTATTCTTCTTCCATTTCTTATTCTTACTGAAGAATTTATATTATTTAGGGCATTGAAGTTTTCTTGGGTTTTAATTGCGATTCCGTTAGTCATAGGAATTTTAATGTATTGGTATCCTTCTAGTGAGGCAAAAAATATAGGTAGAAAAATAAATCAAGAATTGCCTTTTGTTGCAATACATATGGCAGCAGTAGCTACTTCTGGAGTAGAACCTATAAGTATTTTTAAAATTTTGTTAAAAAGTTCAGAATATAAATATACAAATATAGAACTAAGAAAACTTATGAACCTTGTAAATTTTCATGGAAAAGATATTGTAACAGCATTAAAAAGAATAGCAAAGTTTAATCCTTCATTAAAATTAAAAGAGTTGTTAAATGGTTTAGCAATTTCAATGACTTCTGGAGGAAGTATGCAGCAATTTTTGAATAAACATGCAGAAACATTATTGTTTGATTATAAATTAGAAAGAGAAAAATATACAAGAACCTCTGAAACATTTATGGATATTTACATTAGCATTGTTATTGCAGCTCCAATGATATTATTAATGTTATTTGTTATTATGGGAAGCACAGGAGCATTAGGTGGCTTTTTAGGACTTGGAGTAAGAGCACTAAGTATTTTAGTCATTTTAGGAATTGTAGGTCTAAATATAGCTTTTCTTGTATTTTTACAAATTAAACAACCAGTACTATAAAAATGAAAAGAAGATTACCAATAAACAAATCGCAAATAATGGGGCTAATGATAGCACTATTAATCACTATCTTAGATCTTGTTTTCCTTTTTGGCAGTAATATTTTTTATTTTCTTTTAAGTATTGCGTTTGTAATTGCTGGACTTCCTTTTTTTATGGCAATAATTCTAGAAACTAATCTAACTAGAGAAAAAGATCAAATGTTTCTAGAATTTACTAGAAATTTAGTAGAAAGTGTTAAAGCTGGAACTCCTATTAGTAAAAGTATTATAAATATTCAATCAAAAGATTATGGAGGCTTAACTCCTTATGTTAATAAACTAGCAAACCAAATTTCTTTAGGAATTCCTTTAAAAAATGCTTTTGAAACATTTGCAAGGGATATTGATAGTCCAACTATTAGTAGGGCTGTAGGAATTATTAGTGAATCTGAAAAAGCAGGAGGAAAAATAGATGTTATACTAGAGTCTGTTGCAAAATCAGTTTCACAAGTTGAAAAATTAAGAAAAGAAAGAAGAGCAGCAATCTACACATTAGTAGTTCAAGGATATATTATTTTTATGATATTTATAGTAATAATGTTAGTTATGCAATTTAAGATTTTGCCTATTGCTACAGGATTAGGAGCCGGAATGGAAGGTGCTGAATCTGTAGATCTTGGAGGTGGTTTTGGAGGTTTGTTTGGAGGTGAAATAGCAAGTCCTGAAGAATTATCAAAACCATTTGTATGGTTATTAATAGTGCAGGGATTATTTGCAGGACTTGTAATTGGAAAATTATCTGAGGGAAGTATTAAAGGGGGATTAAAACATTCATTTATATTAGTAGTTCTAGCATTACTAATAAATCAAGGAGGAAAACTTGTTATGGGCTAATATTTTCTTAATCCTTTAAAAAATAACATTGAAAAGGGGGTAGGGAAAATATTAAATACAAAAAAACATTTTAATCTAAAAGATGGTGAAAATAATTGTACTAAAAAAAGCACAAGGGCATGTGGAAATTATGATTTCGTTTGCATTATTTATAGGAGTCTTAATTTTTATTCTTTTGTTTATGAATCCTCTTGCAAAAACACAGGAAAAAGTTTCTTTTATTAATAAGGTAGAGCAAACAATTATTCAAAATGTAAGTGTTGAAATAGGAAAAATTTCTGTTATCCTTAATGATAGTGGAGATTGTTATAATTCTAATGCAGTTAAAGAATATGGGTTAGAATTTATAGAGGTACAGGATAATCCTAGAAAATATACTATTTATTATAATGAATTATTTGGTTCTGGAGGGATTCCTGGTTGTTCACCTGGGCCTGAAGATTATCAATTAGGAGTTTACTCTAAAGAACAAATGTTTGTATATGAAAAGATTCAAGATTTAATAGTTGTATATAACCTAGATGAAGATAGTTATAAAAATCTAAAAAAAGCGTTAAAAATAACTGATGATTTTTTGTTTCAATTTAAAGATATTAATGGTAATGAGGTTCCTGAATTAAGTGTTTCAAGAACTATTCCTTCTGGAGTAAATGTTGAATCTAAAGAATTTCCAGTTAGAATGATTGATGAGTTAGGAAATATTCAAGAATTAATTTTAAATATTAGGGCGTGGTAATATAAAAAATGATTATAAAAAAACATAAAAAAGATCGGAAAGCTTGGATAAGAATTGTTGAGGCATTTTTAGCAATTCTTATTATTATGGGGGCTGTTTTGATTATTCTTTCAAAAGAGGACACTAAAGTAGGTATTACTGATATTGTTTATGAAAAACAATCTCAGATATTAAAAATTATTACTGAAAATGAAGATTTGAGAAGCGAAATTCTACTTAATGATAATTCTGGAGTAAATAATCAAATTGCAAAAATGATACCAGGTAGTTGGAATTTTTCAACAAGCATATGTGATATAAATTCTGTTTGCCCAAACTCCGCAGGAGTTTATGATGAAGATGTTTATGTTACAGAGTCTTTGGTGATGAGTAATCTTACCTATCACAGCCCAAAAAAGATAAGATTTTTTGTTTGGATGAAGTAGGGGTTTTGGAGTTGTTCTGTTAAGAAAAGCTTATATAATATCTAAGGATACTAAGTTATTATGGTAACATTTGAAGATTTTCAGAAACTTGATGTAAGAGTTGGGAAAATTGTAGAAGTTAAAGACCTTCCAGAAGCAAGAAATCCTTCATATAAATTGAAGATAGATTTAGGAGCGGAAATAGGAATAAAAAAATCTTGTGCTCAACTTGTTAAAAATTATCCTAAAGAATCTCTGAAAGATAAGTTAGTTCTGTGCATAGTTAATTTTCCACCCAGACAGATTGGCCCAACAACCTCTGAAGTTTTAACTTTGGGAGTTCCTGATGAAGAAGGACAATGTATTTTAATTAAACCAGAAAGAAATGTTCCAATTGGTGGAAAATTATATTAGGACTTTTTCTGAATTGAGTTTAACATTTGTGGATTAATATACTTTTGAAATGAATTAGGTATTGTTATTAAGGATAAGAATATTTATAAATAGCATTTTTTTATCATCAAAATGGGAATTCCTACAATTAAAGATATGCAATCAATATCAAAATCTCGTAGTATGGAAATTCCAATTAGTCAAGTTGTTGATATTTTATATAAACCTACTGGTAGTTGTTTACATGCTCTTGTTGCTTCTTCAGAATTTACTGATCAACCAGAAGGAAATTTAGTATATGTTGAAGCAGGTTCCCAACATAATATGCTTGGTTTATGGGATATTCCTAAAGAACCAGCTACAAATTTATCTCCAAAAGTAAGTGCTGAGGGTTATTATGATAGAGATCCTACAACAAGGAAAATTACTGCAATTTATCTTCAAGAAGAGGATGTTACTCCTGCTTCATATACTGGAACATTAAAGGATTTATTACAGAATCCAAATATTGTAAAAAGGTAAAATAAATCTGATATTGCTAATTACTGGAAAAAAGGAAATAATTTTAAATAAAATATAACCTACCCCATTACAATGAGAAGAAGACACAATGAAACTGCAATATTCATAGCTTTTCCAGGTGAGATGAAGCTACTTGCAGAGCAACATGAAAAACCAAGAAAGATGTTAAGGGATTCTGATAAATATGGGTCTTATAGAGAATATCTAAATAACATATCAAAACTTACATCTCATCTAAGATCAGTACATGCTGAAAATGTTTTTTTTGCAGTACCTGGTCAGTTATCATCTTCGTCAAAAATTAGAGATTATGTAAACGCTTACCAACCCCCAAAAGGTACACAAAGAATTTATTGGGGCAAAGGTCATACTTGTTTTTCTTCTTGGAGAAACATAGGCAGATATCAAACAAATGGTGAAATAGGGGGTAAATTTGATTGGCCAGACATGGTTGAATTTGGTATTGAACATGTCTTAATGGCTGGCGAACGTACTGTGGATGATAGTGGTTCGCAATGTGTGGTGAAAATATCAAAAGAAATGGTTGAAGCAGGATTAAAAGTTAGAGGGATAAATGATTGTCTTTATCCATCAATCTTACCTGAAAAAGAAGAGAATCTGGATCATGAATGGCAAAGACAAGAAAAAAAGATTGTCGATGCTTTGTCTTATCAAAGTGTTAATATTTCAGATATAGAATAATAAAAAATATAAAAAGCCTATGTTATTTTTTATAATAAACCCAACAATATAACTAACAATATACCAAGTATTAATGAAAAAATCGTTTTATGGTCTGTAGTTTTACAACATGAAGAAGGAATAATTTCATCAGCAGTTATGTAAATCATTAATCCTGCTGTTGCGCCAACAATAAATCCAATAAAGTTATTTGAAATATGCTGATATAATTGATTGGCAATTAAAAAACCCACAAGAATCGGTATTGCGGTTGAAGAGGAAACTAAGAATGATTTTAATCTCTTTTTAGTAACTTGAAAATATGGTGCAGAGGTGCAGATTCCTTCAGGAATGTTATGGATTGCTATTGCCAAAGCAACAACTATACTTACTTTAACCCCTGACACCGCACCTATTGCAATTGCCATCCCTTCTGGAAAATTGTGTATGAATATTCCAATTATTAAATATAAAGCAGTTTTCTTTAGTTTTTTCCCTTGTTCCTGTTGACATAATTCAGGATGAATATGGGGAATAATTCTATCCACTCCAAACATTATAATTGAACCGAATACAATTCCCCCGGTTGCAATCCAAATAGAAGATAAATGAATGCTTTCTGGAATTAACTCCAAAAATGAAATCGCCAACATTGCCCCTCCTGCAAAAGCAAGCATGTTATACATAAATTTTTCTGAAGGTCTTTTTATCACTCCAATCAAAGACCCTAAAACAGGGCCTAAAACAGAAATTGCTACGATTATTAATAATGCTTTATCCATTTTCGCCTCTTAAAGATTAAACAATTTTTATGCTTAAATAACTTTCTAAAAAAATCGTGTTTGGACAGGAATTATCAATTATAATCTCTATTGGATTTAATGTTTGCGTTTAAATAATGTTAATTTTCCTCCTGACTGAAAGGAAGAGAGTTGAAAATTAATTTGGGAAAATTCTGCAAGGATTTTCTATTTAAGCGCTGTTAGTTAGGGTGAGCGAAGCGAAAGGCTGCAAGCAGCCCCCAAAATCCAAAGGATTTTTAGTTCAGAATTCGGCCGTAAAAAGATTTATATAAATGCAAGGTTTTCAGTATCATTATGGGAATTCAAACAGAATACAATCCTGATTTAGCATTAAGAGATTCAGAGGAATTCAAAAAAGGGAATAGAAAAGAAGAGGAGTGTATCCCTGAAAATCTTGCCAAAGGGCAAATCCAGGGATTTCTAAAGAAGGGTCAAAGGAACTATTGGATTGAGGGAGAAATTCCATTATTGGAAACTAAAGGGAATCAACAACTTTCAAAACCAATAGCGAGCATTATTATTTTAGAATCAATACATTTCTTACTTAATGGCGAGCCATACACAAAAGGAAAATATAAAGTTGTTGAAGTCTTTGACCTCAATGATTCTAAGATTCATTTTAATGGATTTGCCAAAGTAGATTAGGTTGTATTCTGAATTGCACATAACATACAATATTAAAAAATGTGTGTAACATATGGATGAAGAAAAATTTAGGGAAATTGTGAGCTGAGCAATTTTCATTTTATCCCTTGTTATATGGGGGTAAAATTCTAAAAGAATTTTAAGCGCAGCGTCCCCGAAGCGTTTGTGGGTATGCAATTACTTCAGAAGCAACATTGCAGCTTCATATTTCGGTTTGATTATCTTTTTAGAATTTTCGAAATGAAGCTGTTTCCACTTTCGTTCTAATTTTTGCCTTACAGAATCTTTTGCTTCACCTTGATTTTTATCTTCATACACAAAGGCAGCTTTGAAGATTCCTGAAATATTATCAAAGGTACTTAAAACATCTGCTTCAGCAATAATCTGTTCTTCAATGCTGTCTCTTACATTTTGTTGAGAACCTCTGTGGTTAAGAATGCATTTTTTTATTAATTCAATTCTTTTAGCAGGATATTGGAGTTCGTTTAATTTTTGCTCTGCAATTTTTGCACTTGTAATATGGTGATCTTCACGACCATGAATGATTGATCCAATATCGTGTAGCCAAGCAGCAATCAAAATTATCTCTTTATCTCCTCCCAATTCATCTGAGAGTTTTTCAGCATAATTTACCATAGGGACAAAGTGAAAAAGAAAAGGTTCATAACCATATTTGCTGCTTGGTTTTTTACATTCATTCTCAACAAAATGTTTTATCTTATTAATAATATCCATATATAAAGCAAAAGATTAGAATTTAATAAATTTATCGAAAGTGGAAGGCACATCCCAAATATCGTATAACGTTTGTGGTTAAGAGAAGTTGAATTTTTGAGGCAACGCATAAAAATTCAATTTGGATGGAAGCCTGCAAGGTGGAGTCTCTTAATCGCTATTGTCTGAGTGCGTTAGCACCGAGCCAGAGTGCAACATCCCGGAGGGCTGGCGAGAGTAAATTTTTAGGAGCATCCATTTATTTTATACAAAAACAAGCGTAACCTAGTGTATAATCTTGTTTTTTATCTAGTTTATCCAAATAAAAGAAAAGTAAAGGTATTAAAAAATAACAAATTGGTAAAGATATTAAGTAAAAAGGGAATAAAACAATTGCAAAAGGTTGTAGGCAAAATTTCATAGTATTTTTATTTTTTCTTGTTAAATATTGAAAAAAAATATAGGAAGGCATAGTTTTAATACGTTTTCCTAAATACCAAAACATCCCTCCCCTCGGTTTAATGAATATAACTTTAAAACCAGCATTTTTAAAAAGTGATTTTAATCCATATTTCGTAAAATTAAAAAAATGATAAGGTTCTCCATGTATCCCCCACCCTTGAGGTGCTGTTAAAAACAATTTGCCTCCTGGTTTTAAAATTCGGTAGAACTCATTAATAACTTTTTGAGGGAATTCAACATGTTCCAAAACCTGAGTATTAATAACTGCGTCATATGTGTTATCTTTTTTGGGTATTTTATCAAGAGTACAAATAAAATCATGTATATCAATTGAAGATTTATCAAAGATATCTTCAAAATCTGTAGATTCATATTTTGCATGTGAAAAATATTTCTTATAAGGGCATGAACCAGCACCTGCATCAAGAATTTTATCTTTTGACTTAATCTTTTTTGAGACAAATTCCATAAATTTGACAATTCCAAATTCTTCTGCATCAGTTCTAATTCGAATAAATGAAGGAATTATTTTGTTCCCAAAACAATTTATCAACTTGTATATCTTTTTCAATTTTTTACACATACTTTATTGTTATTGGATAGGTTTTATATAATTTGCGATTAAAATGGAAGCCCTGTTAAGAAAATTTATTTCGCACAATGTTCGCGGTTTAATTTAGTTCTTATGAGCGAAGCGAGTAAAATTGGGAGGAGTGGGGCGAGTGATTAAACCGCTGTTAGGTGACCCGAGCATTGAAAATGCGAGAATGCAATGTGGCTTGAGTAAATTTTGGCGAGCGTTACTTCTGACATATGTAAAAAACTGGTGGATGCAGTCTAACATCTTTTTTAGAAATCTGTAATTGTCCATTAATTTCAAGAATTTTTAGTCCTGCTTTTTTAATCTCGCGCTCAACTTCATTTTTAGAAGGAATGTGGATATATTGTTTGGTTGTGTAAGTCTTTTGAGAATCACTTGTTTCTCTTTCAAAAAACCTATCTCCATAATCTTCTTCTTCAACATTAAATCCAAATGGTTTCAAAATGTAAAATCTAAACCATTGCTTAATCCAGAATAAAGAAAATTGCCCATTAAATACTCGCCGGTGTGCTGTAAATATGAAAATTCCTTCTTTTTTCAAAACTCTTTTGGCTTCTTCTAGTGCTTTCAACCTATTTTCACTTCCGGGAATTTGAGTCCATCCTTGATTTGAAAAAAGAGCATAATCAAATGAATTTTCCTTAAAACTAAGATTAGTAGCATCACCCATGCGATAATCAATTTTTAGATTCTTCTTTCTGGCAATTTTCTTTGCATTTTTGATCATTGCAGGAACAAAATCTATTGATATTATTTTGAACCCCATTTTTGAAAGAGAGATTGTTGTCCTTCCAGTTCCACAACCAATATCTAAAACACTTCCTTTTTTTGTAAAGTATTTCAAGTTCTTTTGCCAGCTGATCTCCTATT
>CAZJPU010000005.1:0-3154 GCA_964548105.1 Candidatus Woesearchaeota archaeon
TGGAGGCCCTTGCAGCCTTCGCGGAAAAGAGAAAGCCGGTGTTTAAGGGCAAATAACATGGCCTTCCGGTTATAAAATTGAAAAAAGTGAAGAAAAGAAAGAAGAAACAAAAGATAAAAAAGAAGATAAAATAGAAAAAAGTGAAGAAAAATCTGAAGAAAAAGAAGATAAAAAAACAGTGGAGGATAAAAAATGAACCTTCTAAAGAAAAAAGATCTTGCAGCAAAAGCATTGAAGGTTGGAAAAAATAGAATTGTATTTAATACAGAAGGACTTCCAGAAATAAAAGAAGCGATTACTAAACAAGATATTAAAAGTTTAAAAGAAGAAGGAATAATTACCATAAAACCAGTAAAAGGAAGGAGAAAAGTTGAAAGAAGAAAAAGAAGACGAGGGCCTGGAAAAATTAAAAAAACAGTTAATCATCGAAAACAGATTTATGTTAAAATAACAAGAAAATTAAGGGGCTATTTGAAAGAATTAAAAATTCGAGGAGATATAAACACTGAACTTTACCAAGAATTACGAAAAGGAATAAGGATGAGGGCATTTAGAAGTAAAGCTTATCTTAAAGAATATTTAAAAGATATTGAAAAAAGAGGGCCAGAATCTGTAAAAATTTTAAGTTCAAAAACTAAATCAACAAAAAAAATTAAAAAGAAGAAGAAGAAGAAATAAACAATGAAACTTGATAAAAAACGAAGAATAAAGGGAATAACAAACTATCCTAAAAGGCTCACGTTATTAAAGGGTAAGTCTCCTAGATTAGTTGTTAGAAAAACGAATAGATATATTATATTACAAATTATTGAAAGTGAAAATGCTCAAGATAATGTTTTATATTCTGCAAATACTAGAGAATTATTAAATCTAGGATGGCCTAAAGATAAAAAAAATAGTTTAAAATCATTAAGTGCAGCTTATTTAGGCGGATTAGTCTTAGGCAATAAGGCAAAAGAATTAAAATCAAAGGTTATATTAGATAGTGGACTTATTCCTAGTATAAAAGGTTCAAGAATTTACTCTGCAGTTAAGGGTGTAGCAGATTCTGGAATAGAAGTTCCATTTGATAAAAAAATTCTTCCATCTAATGAAAGAATAGAAGGAGAACATATGAAATTAGATAAAGAGATATTTAATAAAATTAAACAAAAAATACTAACAAAATAATAAAATGAGAAGAACAAACGATAGAAAAGATAAGGCAGAATTCTTAAAGATGAGAGAAGAAAGAATCAAAAGTCAACATAAACAATATTTAGAAGACTGGAAACCTAAAACAAAACTTGGTAAATTAATCAAAGATAAAAAAATTAAAGATATTGATGAAACTCTTAAATACAAAGTACTTGAACCAGAAATTATAGATATCTTATTAACTTTAAATTCAGAAATTCTTAATATTGGCCAGGCAAAAGGAAAATTTGGAGGAGGAAAGCGAAGGGCTTGGAGACAAACACAGAAAAAAACTGCTGAGGGAAATGTTCCTACATTTTCTTGTATGTGTGTTTCTGGAAACCAAGAGGGTTATGTAGGTCTTGGATATGGAAGAGCAAAGGAAACACTTCCTGCAAGAGCAAAAGCTACAAGAAAAGCAAAACTAAGTATTATAAAAATTAAAAGAGGATGTGGAAGTTTTGACTGTACTTGTGGAGAACCACATACAGTTCCATTTATAGTTGAAGGAAAATGTGGAAGTTGTAGAGTAAAACTTATTCCTGCACCTCAAGGAACAGGGCTTGTAATTGGTGATGAATGCAAGAAAATATTAAGAGTTGCAGGAATCAAAGATGTTTATAGTGTTACAAATGGAAAAATTAGAACTACAATAAATTTAGCAAAAGCATGTATGAATGCTTTAGATAAAACAAACGATATGTAAGATGGAAATAAAAGATATTAAAGATAAAATCGAAAAAGCAATAATTGCAATTGCTACTGTAAATCAAGAAGGAGAACCTCATAATATAGTTATAGCTCATGCAAAAGTTGAAGAACATAAAATAATAATAACGGATAATTATATGAAAACTACAATTGAAAATATTAAAAATAATTCAAATGTCTCCTTAGTTTTTTGGGATGAAGAAAAAGGGTGGAGAATTAATGGAAGAGCAGAATATTATAAAGATGGAGAATGGTTTGAGTTGGTTAAGTCGTTAGAAACAAATAAGAATCATCCTTGCAAGGGTGCTATTGTTATTAATACAGAAGAGGTTGTGGAGTTGGGTTAAACATGGAAGAAAGAAAATTTATTAGGCTTAAGAAAGAAGAATATGGAATAAAAGAGTATATAAAAAGAAACCTTGGAAAAGGTAAGATTAGTAAATTAGATATTGAATATACTCCAATTGGTGAAAAAATTATTGTTTCAACAAGCAAACCAGGATTAGTAATTGGTAGAAGGGGAGAAAAAATTGGAGAACTAACAAATGTTCTAAGAACTAGGTTCAAATTAGAAAATCCTCATATTGAAATAGAAGAAATTGTAAATCCCTTGTTTGATTCACAATTAGTTGCAGATGAAATTGCAATGGCCTTGGAAAGAATGGGAAATCTTAGATTTAAAGTAATTGCATATAGAAAATTGCAAGAGATTATGAAGGCAGGTGCATTAGGTTGTGAACTTAGACTTACAGGAAAGCTTCCAAGTGAACGTTCAAGAAGTTGGAGATTTGCTGAAGGATATTTGAAAAAAGCTGGAGAACCAAGTAAAGAGATTAATCGTGCAAAAACCACTGCACTTACAAAAACAGGAATTATTGGAATAAAGGTTGCAATAATGTCTCCAGATGCAAGGATCTATGATAAAATTGAAATAAATGATAAAATCAGAGCAGAAATAAATCCTATGGAAAATGATACTAAAGTAGAAGTAGAAACAGAAAAGAAAAAAATTATTAAAAGAGCAAAAAAAATAATGGAAAAAGAAGAAGGAAAACCAGAAAAGACTGCAGAAATATTAAAAAAAGGAAGAGTAAAAGTTATTAAAGAAACTAAAGTTAAAGCTGAAGAAGATGGGACTGCAATGAAAATTGAAGAAGAACTTGAAGAGGGAACTCCACAAGAGATTATTGATTCTGAGATTAATGAAGATATTGAAGAACATAAGGAAAAATTACGATTAGCAAAACTTGGGAAAACTGCTGCATTG
>CAZJPU010000005.1:3164-16320 GCA_964548105.1 Candidatus Woesearchaeota archaeon
AAGAACAAAAAAAAAAAAAAGAAGAAAAGAAAGAAGGAAAAGACAATAAACCTAAAAATCCAAAAAATTTAGATGACAAAAAATCTAAAAAGACTAAAGATCTTCCTAATAAAACTAATGTTGAGGGCAAAGATAAAGATATTAAATAAAATGGCAATATTAAGAGCAAAAGAAATTTCGAAAATGTCTGAAAAAGAAATTGATGAAAAAACTAAAGATTTAAAGATGGAACTAATAAAAAATAAAGTTAATGCTAGTAAAAGTGGAAAATTAAGAACAAAAGAAATTAAAAAGACTATTGCAAGACTAATTACATTCAACAAATTAAATAAAAAATCTGTTGAAACTAAAAACAAATAAACATGGATATAGATCCTAAAACTGGATTGCCTTTAGAAGCTTTTGCTTGGGAAGACATAGCAAAAACAGAACAGAGGATACAAGTGAGAACTGAAAAGAAAAAGTTCGGAAAATTGATAACAATAGTATCAGGTTTTCAAGATGTAGACTTGAAAAGTATTGCAAAAAGCCTTAAACAGGATTTGGCCTGTGGAGGGACAGTGAAAGACAATGAAGTTGAACTTCAGGGAGATCATTCCAAGAAGGTAAAAAAATCCTTAGCAAAACTTGGATTTTCTGAAGAGACAATTGAATTGGTATAAGAAGGCATGTTAAAAAAATAAGAGAGAAAAGATAAAGTTAGAGTTCGAAACATATGGAAAAGAAAAAAACAGAAAATAAGAAAGAAGATAAAAAACCAGAAAAAAATGATAAAAAATTACTGGTTGTAATTAGAATTTCAGGGATGGTAAAAGTTAATTATAATATAGAGAATACTCTTGATAGATTAAGATTGAGAAGAAAATATGCTTGTGTTTTAGTTTATCCAAATAAAAAAGATGTTGTAGGAATGTTAGAAAAAGTAAAATTTTATGTTGCTTATGGAGAAATTAAAGAAGAAACTTTGATTAAATTATTAAAAGCTCGTGGGCAAAAACCTGAAAAAGAAAGTTTTAATGCAGTAAAAGTTGCAGAAGATTTAATGAAAGGAAGGACATTAAAAGAACTTGGATTAAAATCATTTTTTAGATTACATCCTCCAAGAAAAGGAATAAGGAGTAAACTTCAATATCCAAAAGGAGTTTTAGGAAATAATAAGCAAGATATAAATAAATTAATTGAGAGGATGTTGTAAAAATAATATGGCAGAAGTTAAAGTTTTATTACAAGGATATAACTCAGAAGACAGTGGAGAAGAAAACGCTTGCTCAACAGTTAGTTTAGTAAAAGATGGAGAGATTGTTATGGTTGTTGATCCAGGAACCATGAAAAGCCAGGATTTACTTATTGAAGCTTTAAAAAAAGAAAATCTTAGTAAAGAAGATGTAAATTGGGTTGGTATAACTCATTCTCATATGGATCATTATAGAAATATAGGTATGTTTCCAGATGCAAAGTCATTAGATTATTATGGGATTTGGGATAAAGATTCAGTAGATGACTGGAAAGAAGAATTTTCAGAAAATATTAAGATTATAAAAACACCAGGGCATGACAGAACTTCAATAACCCTTTTAGTAAAAACAGAAAAAGGAAATGTTGCTATTTGTGGGGATGTTTTTTGGGAAAAAGGTTTACCAGTAGATGATCTTTATGCTAGTGATAAAGAAAAATTAGAAAAAAGCAGAGAAAAAGTTAATGAATTAGCTGATTATATTGTTCCAGGACATGGAGATATTTTTGAAGTGTAAAATGGTAATGAAAATTAAAAAAACTAAGAAATCTGTGAGACAGAGAGGAGAGACTACTCATGGTCATGGAGCTCGTAAAAAATGGAAGGGTAGTGGACATCGTGGAGGAATAGGAATGTCTGGATCTGGAAAACGAGGAGACCAAAAAACTACTTTTATACAAAAAAAATATGGAAACAAGTATTTTGGAAAACAAGGAATAACAAGTAGAGGCACAAAAAAGAAAAGAGAAAAAACAATTAATTTAAGAGATATTCAAAAAAAGTTTGGAAAAGAAAAGGAACTTGTTTTAAAAGATTATAAAATTCTTGGAGATGGAGAATTAAAAGAAAAATTAATAATTAAAGCAAAAGCATTTACAAAAACTGCTGAAGAGAAAATTAAAAAAGCTGGAGGAGAGGCATTATTAATAAGAGTTCCTAGGGAAAAGATTGAAAATAAAGAAAAACCAAAAGAAGAAAAGAAAGGGAAAAAAGAGAAGTTAGATAAGTCAAAAGAAAAGTCAAAAAAGACTCCTGAAAAAGTTCAAAAAAAGAAAGCAGAATAAACTAAACTTTCAAAAAAAGTTTGATAAAAACAAAATATGGAATTTAGAGATATTTTAAAAAACCTACCTGAAGTTCAAAGTCCTACTGAGAAAAGACTTAGTTTTAATATTAAATTAAAATGGACAATCATTATTCTTGTTTCATTTTTTATTATGTCAAACATCATGCTTTATGGTGCAGAAGCAGGATTTTTAGAACAATTTGAATACTTAGCAGTTATTATGGGGACAAATTTTGGTTCTATAATATCGCTTGGAATTGGTCCAATAGTTATGGCCTCTATTATCTTACAATTATTAGTGGGTAGTAAAATTTTAGATATTGATACTTCTAGTCCTGAAGGAAAAAAGTTTTTCCAAGGGTTACAAAAATTATTAGTTTTCTTTTTTATAATCTTTGAAGCATTAGTATATGTTTTAATGGGTGGAATTCGTGCTGCACCTGGATTTCAATACATTGTCATATTTCAATTAATCCTTGGTGGGGTTGCAGTCTTATTTATGGATGAAGTCTGTCAAAAATGGGGATTTGGTTCTGGAGTAAGTTTATTTATTGCAGCAGGAGTTGGTTTAAGATTAATCACTGCAAGTTTTGGATTTTTAGATAGCGGAGGCAATCTTGATCCTCATGGAGCAGTACTAGCCCTTATTAAAAGCTTAATAATTTCAGCCCCTCAAGGAACAATGATTCATTTAGCAGCAATTCTTTCAACAATAATTTTATTCTTAATAGTGGTATGGACACAATCACTAAAAATAGAAATCCCATTAAGTTATGATAAAATAAGGGGATATAGTATGAAATGGCCTTTGCAGTTTTTTTATGCAAGTGTTATTCCTGTAATTTTAACAGCAGCATTAATTGCTAATTTTCAATTATTGGGAGGGTTATTGCAAAACTGGCTTCAACATCCAACTATTTTTGGAAATATTGTTAATGGCCAAGCAGTTTGTAATAGTAGTGGTTGTGGATTTTTATATTGGATAAGTTCTGACTCTCAAGGTATTATCCGTGCAATTCTTGAAGGAAGATGGCAAACAACTTTAATAGGGCAAGCATTTGGGCATATGGCATTTTATATGTTTTTTTCAGCATTATTTTCAGTATTCTGGGTTAAAACATCTGGAATGGATGCTTCTGCACAAGCAGATAATATTTTAAAATCAGGATTACAAATTCCAGGATTTAGAAAAGATAAAAGAATCTTAGAATCAATATTATCAAGATATGTTATGCCTTTGACAGTGATGGGAGGGCTAGCAATAGGGTTGTTAGCAGCACTAGCAGATGTTCTTGGAGCTTTGGTTGGTGGAACTGCATTATTATTAGGAATCATGATTATATTCCAGTTTTATCAAAATATTGCTCAACAACATGCAATGGATATGAATCCAGCACTAAAGAAAATGATGGGGGTTTAAAAACCCCGATAAGTTAATCAATATAAGAAAATGAGGTTTTTCAAATGGTAATAGGAGAATTAATTCAATCAAATCCAAAAATTTCGATTATTATTCTATCGTTTATAGTTACGCTTTTTATTACAATAGTAACTTATTTTATGACTGATCGAGAAAAAATGAAAGAGATAAAAGATAAACAAAAAGCGCTTAGATTAGATATGAAAAAATTTAAAGATAATCCTGAAAAAGTAATGCAACTAAATAAACAAATGTTAGAAGATATGCCAGAACAATTGAAGCATTCTTTTAAACCAATGATTGTTACAATGATTCCTTTAATAATCTTTTTTGGATGGTTAAGGGCAACATTTGCAACAACATCTATTTCTTCGCAGTGGTTGTGGTGGTATATTGGATCTTCACTAGTCTTTAGTATTATTATTCGAAAGGTTTTTGGGTTGCAGTAAGATTTCTTTTAATAAAATAAAAACCATAAATAACATTTGCAAATAAAACTCCTGCAGAATCTGTTAAAATATCTGAAATAGAAAAATATCTTCCAGGAACAAATAATTGATGGGTTTCGTCAAAAATTCCATAAAATACTGCAAGAATAATTCCTAAAATAATAAGTTTATTTTTTTCTCCTTTTACTAATGAAATACTTAAGAAAAATGCAAGACAAAAAAAAGCTAAAAGATGATAAAAAATAGGTTTGAGGTTAAAACCTGAGATTCCTGAGGGTTTAAAACTAATCGATGAGATATAAAAGATTGCGATTATTATTAAAATTGTTATTAACCAGGATATTTTAGTGTGTTTTTCAAACCATGATATCATTTTTACTTTTTTTAATAGTATTGAAAAATAAAAAATCCCCTAGTTTTCTTCGCTCACTTCGCAGCAAGCTGCAGGGTATTTTTTAAGCGTTCAACTAAGACAACTGCACCAAGGTGCAGAGTATAAAACTTAGTTGAACCAATTAAAATACAAATGTTTAAAAATATGATTATACAGGAATAATCATGAATCAAGAACAAATAATGCAGATACAAATGATGGAACAAGAGGCAACTCAACTTAATGAACATTTAAAGATGATAGAGCAAAATATTTCTGAAATGCAGGAACTAAATATAGGTCTTGAAGAAATTGAAAAAAAAGAGAGTCAAGAGATACTTGCAAATATTGGAAAAAGAATTTATATTCCTGTTGAAATTAAGAGTAAAAAATTAATTGTAGATATTGGTAATAAAACATTTATTAAAAAGTCTATTTCAGAAACTAAAGAGATTGTTAAAGAACAAATTAAAAAATTAGGTGTTGGTAAAATAGAAGTTATGGCAAGAATTGAAGAAATTCAGGGAACAATGGAAAAACTTCTTGAAGAAATTGAAAAAGATCCTAAAAAATAATTATTGATATGAAAATCTTGGATGATAATCTAAAAGTCCTCTTCTTTCAAGAGTTTTCTTTAATCCTGGAGCAGTAAGATTTGCTATTTGTCTAGGACTTATATCTCCATTAGAAAGTTCGCTTGATTCTTGTGCATATTCTAATATAACTCTTGTTCTTGGATCAAGGATATGAAAACCAGATACATCTATTTCTCTGGTTAAAACCCTTCTAACAGCAGATAAGAGTTCTGTTCCAGTTGTTACATACTTATTAGGATTTTTAAAATAACCAGAACTTACTTTTATTTCCTCGCCCCTAGTTATAAGAACTCCTTCACCATCATCTGAACTGTCTTGGTCTGTTCCTTGATAATTTTCTTTTTCTTTTTTTGCTCTTTTAAAAAACCTTCCTCTTAATAAATCAGGTATTGATTTTATTCTTTTATTGTTCTCAGATTCCCATTTGGAAAGCCTATAATTTACAACCGGATGTTTCATCGCAAGTACTTCATCTATATCAATACATAATCCCCTATCTGTTCTTGACTGGATATATCCAAGAATAACCTTTAGAGGATCCCTAACCTTCTGATTATGAGTTTTAAATCCTTGAGATTTTGATCTTCCAGAAAAAATATAAGCACATGCGCGATATAAAGAAGGTATGTCTGAAACATATTTTTCAGATTCTGCAAGATTTTGTAGTTTTACTTTTTTTGCTTTGGTTTTTTTATCTGTGTCTCCTGGCTCTTTTTCAGATCTTCCTCCAGTTTGTATTCCTCCTTGTCTCCAAGAATAAGGTTTTCTAGTACGCTTTGTCTTAGGCGCTGTTTGAAGTTTTCCATCTTCTGTTCTCCATCTTCTTATTTTTCTTGATCTTAAATCTCGTGCTCTAAGAATTGTTGCAGGAGTAATTCTATGGTTTTTTTCTAAAGCACAAAATCTAAGATGTGCTTCTTGCATTTCTTCATTACTTAAACCTAAAACCTGAGAATCTGCATTATCTCCTTGAACAACAGTTTCTAGTTCAGAATGATAAAGTCCAAATAGTCTTAATCTTGCTCTTGCTTCAGGATCATCTTCACAAGATTGATAGAGTTGTTCAGCAAGTTTTTTAGAAACCCTAAATTCTTCTCCATCGCTTAAGCCATGGCAAACTTGAGCATTAACATAATATTTTCCATTAGTATAATATCCATCCCAATCGCTAAAACCAACTTTAAAAGGAACCTCTGAATGATGTCCCTGTTCCTTAGATAAAATACCTTGTTCATGGAGAAGTTCTAAAACTTTGTTAGGCATAGGTTCTAAAAGAAAATAAAAAATTTGGGTATCTTTATTCTTAAGATTGTTAGAAGAAGAAGTACTAGAAGGGCGTTTCATTAAATGTTGAACATTTCCGAGCCTAGAATAAACAATCGGAACCTCATGAAATACAGGGTTATATTCTTCAACACTGAGATGTACCCCATTTTTAGGAGAAAAAGTTCTTTGCCTTTCAAGCTTAGGTTGTACTTGAGGAGATTTGTGTTTTAAATGCATTTCTTTTAGAGAATTAAGAGTTCGCTTATTTTTTTGTTCACTCCAAACATCTTGTGTTTTGCATTTTTTTAGATCTTTTTTAAGTTTTCTAGATCTTTTAGCTTTTTCAGCTAATTTTCTTTCATAAAGACTGTTTAAACCCATAGAGGTTTTATTTTAAATTAAGTTTATAAATATTATTGTAAAAGTTTAAATTCTAATTCTTCTGTACTTTTCTTAAAAATTCATTATATGAAAAAACTCCGAACTCACTTATGATTCCTGTGATATATTTTCTTTTGATTAAAGAAAATGCAGGATTTCTTATTTTAATTTTCCTTTCTGTATCCCAGACCTCATCAAAATCTCTTTCTTCAATTTCTATATTTTTAGGAAAATATTTCCAGGAATCAGCGACGATATAAACAGGAATTTTGTTTAATTTTGCAATTTGTGAAAACATGTTACTTCCTATTTTATTTATTGCACCTTTTTTTAGAATTGCGTCAGCTCCAAGTAAAACAATATTTGCTTTTTTTGTTCCTTGAGATCTTGATAATGCTATTTGTGCTGCAGAATCAACAAACAGGGTTGTTTTTATTTTTGCTTTTTTTAATTCTCTAGCTGTTTTTCTTCCTTGATATAAAGGTCTTGTTTCTGTATTGTAAACTTCAAATTTTTTGTGTTTTTTCTTACAATAAATCAATGCCTTGATTACTGTTGAAGAATGGCAGTGAGTAAAAATAATATTATTAGTTTTGATTAATTTATTTGTGTGTTTACTAATCTCTTCCTGATCTTTTTTTAGTTCTTGAAGGATTTTATTATAAGAAAATTTGTCTGCGAGTTCAAGTAAATTTGCAAGCATTGGTTCTGTAGGTCTTAAAGAAAGAAGCTTTTTTTTAGAGGCCTTGGTTGGAATTAATTTATAGGCCCTAAAACCTGCCTTAGCAATATTTTTTGCTCCTTGAATTTTTATAGATTTAATATCTTTACAAATTTGGTTAAATTTTGCTTTTTCTTGTTGTTTGTTCATTTTCCCTTTTTTCTTAATTTATTAGAGAGTCTAAAGTATAAAAATCTATTCTTGAAATTATTTACAATGTCTTGAACCATATAACCTGACTTAATTTTATCTCATACTCTCTTCTTATTTATGAGGGAGAGATGAAAAAAATTAAGGATTTAATAGGCAAAAAATCAGGCATTGGGTAGCTTGAAATTATTTAAATATTTAAAAACCCTTGATTCTTAATAATCTCATACTAATAAAAAGGTGAAAACTATGTTAGAGACGCTTATAAATCCAAAAAAAGCAGAAAAACGTCCATGGGAGATGTTTTTTATAGGTGCTTTTTATGCAACATTATCTTTAATATTAGTAGAGTGGATATTTTCAGGAGATCCTATCTTGTCAAAATATACTGGAATTTTAGTTGTTACCTTTTGTGTTATGTTTTCTATTCCTTTTATGTATTTTGCAATAAAAAATGAGGAAGAAAAAGATTTAGAGATAGAGGGTTTTGGAAGGCTATTAAAAGAACATGGAAAAGCTTTAACATATTTTATGTTTTTGTTTCTAGGATTTATAGTTGCCTTTTCTTTTTGGTATATAGTTTTTGAAGATGGGAATCAAAATTTTAGGGCACAAATTGAAACTTTTTGTATTATTAATAAACCTACTCATTTTGATGAATGTATTTCTGAATATGGAATAGAACATGTATCTAAAACAACTGGATTTTTAACATCTAAAGAAAAAATAATTAATATTTTTGCGAATAATATTTATGTCTTGATTTTTACATTAGTATTTTCCTTGATTTTTGGTGCTGGAGCTATTTTTATTTTAGCATGGAATGCCAGTGTCATTAGTGCAGCTATTGGGATATTTTCTCAGGGAAATCTAGCTAATCTTCCGTTAGGTTTAACAAGATATATGATTCATGGAATTCCAGAAATAGGGGCTTATTTTGCAGGAGCATTAGCAGGAGGCATCATAAGTGTTGCTGTAATTAAACATGATATTAAAACAGAAAAATTCTGGACAATTTTACAAGACTCCCTAAATCTGGTTATTTTAGCGGTCGTAATATTATTTCTTGCTGCATTAATCGAGGTTTTTATAACTCCAATATTGTTTTAGGTTTTTGTTCTTATTTTTATTATAATCAATTTATTATATCTATATTAAACTCAAAAAGTTAGATTTAAAAAGAATTTTAGGCTAGATAAATTTATAAGGCTCATAAGATGGTTATGCATATTTGTACAGGTTGCGATTACAGGTTTGATACAGATAATCCCTTAGATTGCCCTAATTGTGGTGGAGAAGAAATTAAAAAAGAAAACTCTGCAAACGAGCTTTTAGATGAAGTAGAAAGGATATTAAAAGATGGTTAAAGAAACTGAAATAGATGATAGCAAAGTAGAAGATAGTAATGTTAAAAATAGTGATATAGATGATAGCAAAGTTAAAAATAGTTTTGTTGAGGATAGTAATATTGAAGATAGTGAGATTCAAGATAGTCATATAGAAGAAAGTGAAATAAAAAATAGTAAGGTAATTGGTGAAGAAATAAAAGATAATAAGAGGATTAGTAAGGAGATAAATCATAAATATGTAGATGATGAAAGCTTAATAAAAGAAAGAGGAGAAAAAGTATTTAGTCTTTTAAAGAAAAGATGGGTTTGGACTATTGGATTTTTGATTATTGCTTTAATTTTAGGAATTTATATAAGAAGTATGCCAATGCAGGATCATGATCTTGGAACTCCAGGATTACAACCTGGTTTATGGGATGTTACAACAGATACATGGACTCTGGGTCCTGATTTAGATCCTTGGTTTTTTACAAGATATGCAAAAACAATTGTTGAACAAGGTTCAATACCAAAAATGGATATGATGAGGTATCCTCCACTAGGATTTGATACTACAAGAGAAACAATAATACTTCCATATATGATTGTAATGACTTATCATTTTTTTCATTTTTTTGATAGTAATGTTAATGTTGAATTTGCCGCAGTTGTTTTTCCAGTTGTTATGTTTGCACTTACTATCTTAGCTTTTTTCTTATTTGTGAGAGAAATTTTTATTAAGAAATCAGAAAAAAGTAAAACTCGGGCAAATATTATTGCATTAATTTCAAGTTTTTTCCTAATTGTTATTCCTGTGTTTTTATCAAGAACAATTGCAGGAATTCCTGAAAAAGAATCTGCAAGTTTCTTTTTTATGTTTCTTGCATTTTACTTTTTCTTAAAGGCGTGGAAATCTGAAAGTTTAAAAAATGGGATTGTTTTTGCAATCCTTGCAGGAATTGCTACAGGTTTGATGGGATTGATTTGGGGAGGGGTTGTTTATCTATTTGTGGGGATAGCTGCTGCAACATTTATTGCATTTATTTTAGGAAAAGTTAAGGAAAAAGAAACTTTATTTTATTCTTTATGGATGATATCTTCTATTGCAGTTTTACTAATTTTTTCAAATAGATATACATTAAGTAGTTTATTAAAAAGTACAGATTATATGGCTTTTATTCTGGTTTTTTTTATTTTAATTGTTAATTTAATTGTAGGACGTACACGGTTTTCAAAAGAAGAGTTCTTAAAAAAGATTAAACTTCCTAGAAATATATTTTCTTTAATCTTGTCTATTTTCATAGGATTAATATTAATAAGTATTATTTTAGGTCCTGGATTTATATTTGAGAGAGTGGTGGGAGTTATAAATACATTTATTAATCCAACAACTGGAAGATGGGCAACAACTGTTGCTGAAAACAGACAGCCTTATTTTCAAGAGTGGGGAAATAGTTTTGGACCTTTTGTAAGAGATATTCCTATCATGTTCTGGTTATTTTTTGTAGGTTCGGTTTTATTATTTAAAAATATGATTAAAGAATTAAAGAAAAAAGATTCATGGGCTTTATTGTTTTTTTATGTATTGTTCTTTTTTGGAGTCGTTTTTTCAAAATACTCTTCTTCAAGTATTTTTAATGGAGATAATTCTATTAGCAAGTTTGTTTATTTTGGAACTGGAATATTGTTTATTGGTTCATTAATTTATTATTATATACGCTATAATAAAGAGAATAATAGAAGTTTTGAAAAAATTGATTTTGGATTAATCCTCTTGTTTTCATTTTTTATGCTTAGTTTATTTACAGCTAGAAGTGCGATAAGACTTATTATGGTCTTAGGAACTATTGTTCCGGTTTTTGTAGGTTATCTTATTATTAAATCTATTGAGAAATTCAAGGAAACCAAGGACGAAACTTGGAAAATTATTTTGGGAGCTTTGGTTATTTTAATTTTATTATTAAGTATTTTTACTTTCTGGACATTTTACCAAAGTATTACAGCCCAGGCATATAGTTTTATTCCATCTCATTATAATCAACAGTGGCAAAAAGCAATGAAATGGGTAAGGGATGAAACTCCAAAAGATGCTGTTTTTTCTCATTGGTGGGATTATGGTTATTGGGTACAAAGTATTGGAAATAGAGCAACAGTATTAGATGGAGGTAATATGATTAGTTATTGGAATTATTTGATGGGAAGGTTGGTCTTAACAGGAGATAATCAACAAGATGCATTAGAATTTCTCTATAATCATAATGCTACTCACTTATTAATTGATTCTAGTGATATAGGAAAATATGGTGCGTTTTCGAGTATTGGAAGTGATAAAGATTATGACAGATATTCTTGGATGGGCACATTTACATTAAATGAAAAACAGACTCAGGAAACTAAGAACCAAACTCTTTTTCTTTATAGTGGTGGTGTAGCTCTAGATGAAGATTTAATAATTGAAGAAGATGGAAAAGAGATTCTTTTCCCAAAACAAAAATCCGGAGTTGGAGCAATAATGTTACCAGTAGAAAAAGGAGAGGGGGAAGAAGAATTTGGACAACCTCAAGCTGTTTTATTTTATAATGGGAGACAACAAAAAGTTAATTTAAGATACTTATCGATAAGTGGAAAATTCTTTGATTTTAAAACAGGTATTGAAGCTTGTGCTTATATTCTTCCTTTGTTAAATCAAGAAGGTCAAGGAATTAGTCAAAATCCGATTGGGGTTGCTGTTTTTATTTCTCCAAGATTATTTAGAGGAATGCTTTCTCAAGTATATATTCTAGATGATCCTCTTGAAAGATTTTCTAACTTTAAATTAGTACATACTGAACCTAGTTTGATTATAGAGAGTTTAAATCAACAAGGTATGAATCTTCCAGATTTTGTATATTACAATGGTATTCAAGGTCCAATAAAAATTTGGGAAATTGAATATAGTGGGGAAGAGAAGATTAGGGAAGAATACATAGATACAGACTATAAAAAATACCTAGATTGGATATTGTAAAATTTAAAAACCTTGGGTTTTTAGTTAGTTTATGGAAATGATATTATTTATTGCTGTTTTTGTTAGTTTTATATTAACTCTAATAATCCTTCCCAAATGGATTAAAAAATGTGGGGGGATAGGGCTTTTATGGGAAGATATGAACAAGTTTAGTTATGAAAAGAAAGTTGCTGCTTCTGGAGGTCTTATTGTTGTAATGTCTTTTGTTTTAGGGATTTTGGTTTTTGTTGCTATACAGACATTTATTATTGGTGGAAATGGAGCTAATTTGAAAATATTTGCATTATTAAATGTTATCTTAATACTGGGGATTGTTGGATTAGTAGATGATTTATTAGGCTGGAAACAAGGAGGATTGTCTTCAAGACTTAGAATATTTCTTGCGTTTATAGCGTCTATTCCTTTAGTGGTGATAAATGCAGGAACTCATGAGGTTGGAATTCCTTTTTTAGGTTCTGTTAATTTGGGAATAATTTATCCATTATTAATTATTCCAATAGGAATTGCAGGAGCTACAACAACATATAATTTTTTAGCAGGATTTAATGGCTTAGAGGCAGGACAGGGCATTATAATTCTTAGTTTTCTATCTTTTATAGCTTATTTGACAAAAAACAGCTGGTTAGCTTTAATTGGAGTGTGTATGGTTGTTTCTCTTTTAGTGTTTTACTTTTATAATAAATATCCTGCAAAAGTTTTTCCAGGAGATATTTTAACATATTCTGTAGGCGCTTTAATTGCATCCATGGCTATTTTGGGAAATTTTGAAAAAATTGCAGTTTTTATTTTTATCCCATACATACTAGAAACTTTTTTAAAAGTACGTGGAAAACTAAAAAAACAATCTTTTGGAATTCCTCAAGAAGATGGAAGTTTAAAAATGCCTTATAAAAAAATTTATGGTTTAACACATCTATCAATTTTTATCTTACAAAAATTTAAGAAAAAAGTTTATGAAAAAGATGTTGTTTACTTTATTTTTGCATTTCAAATAATAATATGTTTGCTTGCATTAATTGTTTTTAAGGAGGGTTTATTTTTATGAACTGGAAAAAATATCTTCCAATAATTGGAATTGGGTTATTTATTTATATCTTGACAAAAGTAGATTTATATGAAATTGCAAGAACTATTAGTAATGTAGATATATTTTATATTTGTATCT
>CAZJPU010000005.1:16330-24241 GCA_964548105.1 Candidatus Woesearchaeota archaeon
TCTATACTTCTTTTGATTCCGATGCTCGCCATTCAAACATTTAAGTGGTTTATAATTGGAAAAAAACAAAAAATAGATATTCCGTTTAAAGAAGCTTTTAAAATAAATTTAATTTCAAATTTTTATGGATTTATTACTCCTTCTAAACTTGGAACGATTGTAAGAATAGAATACTTAAAAAAATTTGATGTTCCTGCAGGAAAAGGATTATGTAATTTTACATTAGATAAAATATTAGATATTTCTTCAATAATTTTTATGGCAATTTTATTTTCTTTTGTATTTAAGGATAAATTGGAATTACCCATCGGCTTTTTTATAATTTTGTTTGTAATTTTTATTTTAGCAACAATTTTTTTCATAAAAAAGGAGAGAAATGAATTTTTATTAAAGGTTTTTTATCGAAAATTCATTCCTAAAAAAATGAAGGAAAAAGCAAAATTAACTTTTGATTCATTTTATGATAACATGCCTAAAAAAAGATATTTTGCTTTGTTCTTTTTATTAAATATATTAACTTGGACAATTATTTATCTAATTAACTTTTTTATTGCCAAAGCTATAGGCATAGATATTTCTTTTATTTATTTTCTAGCAATTCTTCCTATAGGAACTCTTGTTGCTATGCTTCCAATTAGTGTAAATGGATTTGGAACAAGAGAGGCTACATTAATAAGTTTATTTTCTTTGTTTGGGATTAGTGCTGCTAAGGTTTTTTCAATGTCAATATTAGGTTATATTATAACTGGAATTATTCCAGCAATTGTTGCAAGTTTTCTCATATTTAGAAAAAAGTTATAAAGAATGGAAAAAGTAAGCATAATAATCCCTTGTAAAAATATTAATGAACAGACTGAAAAATGTATTCAGGAATGTCTTAATCTTGATTATGAATATTTTGAGATTTTGGTTTTTCCAGATTTTAAAGATGATAAAAACCTTTTTAAAGATCCTAAAAATAATGTTAAAATTATTGGAACCGGAAAAGTAAAACCTGCTTTAAAAAGAAATATAGGTATAAAAAAAGCAAAAGGAGAGTATCTTGCTTTTATTGATGATGATGCATATCCTAAAAAAGATTGGTTAAAAAATGCTATTAAATATTTTAAAGATAAAAGAGTAGGAGTTGTTGGAGGTCCAAATTTAACTCCTCCTGAAGCTAATTTTGCTGAACGTGTTTCTGGATATGTAATGGCTAATTTTTTAACATCAGGAATTGCAAGTATAAGATATAAAATTGTGAAAAATCAATTTGTTAGAGAACATAATTCTTGTAATTATATTTCAAGAAAAGACATTTCTCCAGAATATGATTCAAATTTTCTTACTGCAGAAGATTCAAAATTTTGTTTTGATATTAGAAAAAAAGGGTATAAAATACTTTATGCAAATGATGTTATTGTTTATCATCATAGAAGAGACACGTTATGGAAGCATACAAAACAACATTTTATTTATGGTAGAGATATTGCATGGCTTACGAAAAAAGAGTTTTCAATTGATAAGTTATATTATTCTTTATTAACTATTTTTGTTATTGGGTTTATTTTGGGATTGATTGGATCTTTTTTTAGTGTGTTTATTAAAATCTCTTTTTCTATAGCTCTTTTAGTTTATTTGGTTTTAATAGCGATTACAAGCCTGCATAACGGCCCTATAATGAGTTTCTATGTTTTCTTAATCACCATTGCAACACACTTTTCCTATGGAATTGGGTGGTTTTGGGGAATAGTTTCTAATTCTGAAAAAACCTCTAAAGTTAAGTGGACAAGTAGATAAAGAAAATTCCTGAAAAATGGAATTTTCTAACTTTCCAAATTAACGCCGCCGCCCGGAAATTAGATGAATAGTTCTGTTCCTGTAACAGATTTAAGATATATCTAGAATCTTTAATAGAAACGCATCATAGTATTTTACTTGATTATTCTCTTCAGTAACAATATAAACACACTTATCTTCAAAATAAACTCTTTGACCTTCATTGTTTTCAGGAACCTTTATAATTATAATGTTATCCTCCGAACACTTTTTTATTGGTAAAGGGTCTTCACAATTAATTTCTGATATGCAAGCCGGTTGTACTCTTTCAACTACTTTATTCAGGGTTCTACTAATCTCTGCTGTAGAACTTGTTTCACCCCCAACAATATACAATGGTTTATTTGATAAATCTTTTATTTCCTTACCTACGGGAATATTTATATAATCAATATCTTCAGGAGAATTACTAATTAAGAAATTTGAACCATCTTTTTGAAATTTCCAAAAATCTCCTTCTTGTGTAAAAGTAATACCATTAAGTTCTGTAGTAATCTGTTGGTTTTCTATTAATTGTTCATTGCTTGCCAACTGAAAACCAATTACACTAATAATCCCTATCGCTATAATTGGTAAAACTATTAATGCAATTATCCCTATCACTAATCCTGCAATAGCAAGACCTGTTGGCTTTCTTGTAAGTTGTATAATGCATAAGATTATAGCAACTATTGCAAGTATCATTCCTAATCCAAATACAAATACTAAAGGTATTGCTAATAGACTTAATATAAATCCCAAAAGACCTAACTTATTTTCTGATTTATTCTCCATAATATATTTTGGAATTCAACCTTTTTTAAGGTTATGTTTTAACAAAAAAAAGGGAATCAAGACAAAGTGTCAGGACACCACAAGCAGGAGGGCATTAACCCAATTTGGAAAATAAACTTTCATCTCAATAAAGCTTATAAGAGCAGATTATCCTTTTATAAAAATGAAAATCTTAATTGGTTATCCTCCAACAGAGTCAGAAAAAGGGATTGCATGCTTACCTCAAAACAGGCAATTTCAGTGGTTTAGCAATCCTAGTTATTTTTTTCCAGTTATTATGGGAAGTGCTGCAACAATGTTAAAAAAACAAGGGCATGAAGTTATATGGAAAGATTGTGTTACAGAACATATGGGAGAAAAAGGTTTTTTTGAATTAATTGAAAAAGAAAAACCAGATTTATTTGCTTTTGAAACAAAAACTCCTGTAATAAAAAAACATTGGGAGACAATAGATAAATTAAAAGAAAGATTTCCTAAACTAAAAATTGCTATTATGGGAGACCATATTACCTATCTTCCGTTAGAAACTATGAAAAATTCTAGAGTAGATTATGTAATTTGTGGAGGAAATTATGATTTTATGTTAAAAGATTTAGTAGGATCTATTTTAAAAAAGAGGAATCTTCCAAAGGGAGTTTATTATAGGCGTGGAAATATTATTTTAAATACTGGAAAATTTGAATTAAATGATAATTTAAGTAGTGCCCCTTTTATTGATAGAGATTTAACAAAATGGAAGTTATATCAAACAGAATATAATATTAGTAGAAGACCTTATTTTTATATAATGAGTGGAAGAGATTGTTGGTGGGGGAAGTGTACTTTTTGTGTTTGGAATAATACTCTTTTTCCGGTTTTTAGAAACCGAAGTGTTGAAAATGTATTAGATGAGATTGGAATGTTAATTGATAAATATGGTGCAAAAGAAATATTTGATGATTCTGGTACACTTACTGTTGGAGAATGGTTAAAAGAATTGTGCAAAGGATTAATTGAAAGAGGTTATAATAAAAAGATAAGATATTCTTGTAATATGAGATTTGGAGTTTTAAAACAAGAAGATTATAATTTAATGAAAAAGGCAGGTTTTAGATTACTTAAATTTGGTCTTGAAAGTGCTAATCAAAAGACACTTGACAGATTAGATAAGGGGATAAAAGTTTCTGAGGTTATTGAGGGTAGTAAAATGGCAAAAAAAGCAGGATTAAGTGTGCATTTGACAATGATAGTAGGTTACCCCTGGGAAGATAAAGAAGAAGTATTAAGAACATTTAAACTTGCAAAAATGTTAATGCAAAGTGGAAGGGCAGATTTATTACAGGCAACAGTTCTTATTCCTTATCCTGGAACTCCTTTATGGGAAGAAGGAAAAAAGAAGAATTGGTTTTTATTTGATCCTTATGACTATGAAAGATTTGATATGAGAGAGCCTGTTTTAAAAACAAGAAACTCAGATCCAAAAGAAATTGCAGAGGTTTGTGAAAAAATATATACTATTTTTCTTACACCAAGTTATGCATTTCAAAGATTTAAATCAATGAAAAACTTAGAAGATTTAAAACTAAATTTAAGAGGTATGAAAGCGGTTTTTGGTCATTTAAAAGATTTTGCTATAAAAAAGAAATAATGATATTTTCTCTCTTTTATAAAACCTATTTTAGTTCTTATTGATTTAATTAATTCAGATTTTTGTTTTACTAAGGTGATTTTCCACTGTTTTAAATTTATAATTATTTTTTCTACAAAAAATAACATATTTTTCTAATTTTTTGAGAAGTTTTTTTGGATTTCGTTTAGTATAAAATGGTATTTTGTATTTTGATAATTGGGGACTAAATTCCCATGGATGAAAAACAAGCATAGTATAATTTGATGAAAGAAAATTGATTTTTGTAAATATCTTTGAATAAAATAATGGAAAATTTTTAAAGGCAAGCCAGAATATAGAAAGATTAACTAATGGAAGAGTTGAAAGGGGTATTTCAAAAATATCATCAAGTTTATGAATTGTTCTTTTTTGATTGACATTAAAATATCTTCCTGGAAGAAAAATTGGATGACTTGAAGAATCATATTGAAACCCTAGTTTAGAAAGCTCAGATATATTTTTTATATTATAACGCGGAGCTCTAAACCCTTTAATTGTTTTATTAATCAATTTTTCTTTTTCTTTTTTTGCTTTTCTAATATTATCAATTGATTGGTTCTTGTCTGAATGACTATAACCATGACTTGCAATTTCGTGTTTTTGAGAAAGTTTTTTTAAGATTTGTGGGAATTTATTTGCAAAATTTGCCGTTGTGAAAAAAGTTGCGCTTAAATTATGTTTATCTAGTAATCTAAGAAGATTAATAAGTCCGTTTTGAGAAACTTCATACATTTCTTTTTCTGAAATATCTTGATTAAATTCTCTAGGAATATCGAATTCTTCTAAATCAAATGTTAATAATATATGTTTCATAAGAATCTTAATTTAATAAGTCTAAAAACCATTCCAGGCAAGTATTTTACTCTAAATGAGCTAAATTTTTCAGATTTGCATGGAACATAGACTTCTACTACCTTAAAATTTAATTTTTTTAATTTATACAAAAACTCCATATCCCAATCAAAACCAACACAAATAAAACTATCTTTTTTCATTTTTTCCCAAACTTCTTTTTTAAAGAATTTTGCTCCTGCTTGAGTATCTCTAAATGGCAATCCTAAAAGTGTCTTTGAAAAAAGACTTCCACCAAGAGAAATAAATCTTCTTGATAAAAATTCTTGTTTCTTTTTTCTTCCTTTTTTGTATTTTGAAACAATTACTGCATGATTATTATCAAGGTAATTGATCATCTTAGAAATTTTGTTTAAATCAAAGGGGTTATCGGCATCTAAAAAACCAATTATATCAAACCTTGCCCTATTAAAACCCTTCATTAGTGCGTTTCCTTTTCCTTTATATGGAACAGAGATTATCTGCAAAGGGAATCTAGACTCAAGAGAGTGGCAAATACTTTCAGTCCTATCTGTACAATTATTACATACAACAATAATTTCAAAATCTTTGAATTTTTTTGAGAATGTTTTATGATATTTTTCAATTGAGTCTTTTATCACTCTTTCAGCATTGTGAGCAGGTAAAATTAACGAAAGCCCTTTCATAAAAACTGTTATAAGAAATTGTTTATAAAGATAACTATGATAAATAAATGTGTAATTTATTGGCATATGATTAGGAGGAATCGCATGCAGGCATCTTAGACCCCCTAGTATCTTAAAATAAGAGTTTTTCGTTTTATACAATTAATTTCTTAATTAGTCTAATGTTGTTTTTTATCATAAATATCTTTATTAATGTAAAATTTTCTGTTTAGCTATGAAAATAATTTTATTAGAACCAAATCTTGAGGGATTGATACTAATGCCTTCACTATCTATTGCAGCACTAGAATCATTTGTTAATGAGAAAACAGAACATGAAGCAAAAGTAATAGATTTGTCGTTTCAGAAAAAAAATTGGAAAGATTATCTAAAACATCAAATAGAGACTATTAAACCAGATTTAATAGGAATATCAATACTAAGTTTTAATTATGCTCAGGCATTAAAAATAGCTAGTTTTATCAAGAAAAAATACAATATAAAAACATTATTTGGAGGGGTTCATGTTATTTTAATGGGTGAAGAAACATTAGAAAATAAGGAAGTAGATTTTGTATGTGTTGGGGAAGGAGAATATTCTTTAAAAGATCTTTTAGATAATAACTTAGATGCTAAAGGGGTAAAGGGTGTTTGGTATAAAGAATATGGGAAGATTATTAAAAATGAGAATCAAAGATTAATAGAGAATCTTGATTCTCTTCCATTTCCTTCATGGGAGAGTTATAAATTAGATAAATATTTTTTAGTTAATAATAACCATCTTCCGATTATGGTTTCTCGGGGTTGCCCTTATTCTTGTACATATTGTAGTAATCATGCTCTAAAAAGAAAGTTAGATGGAAAATATGTTAGATTTAGAAGTGTTGATAATGTAATAAAAGAAATAGACCTAAGAATTAAACAATATCGTAAAAAAGGATTAAAATATCTTTTCTTTTATGATGATACTTTTATTTTATATAAGGATTTTGTTATGGAATTTTGCAAAAAGTATAAAGAAAAAGGATTTCATAAAATTATGAAATGGAATGTGAATGTTAGAGCAAACCTTGTTGATGATGAAGTTATTAAAGCAATGAAAGATGCAGGTTGTTATGAAGTTAGAATGGGAGTTGAATCTGGAAATGATGATATAAGAAATAAATTATACAAAAGAGATATGGGTGAAGAAGAGATTTTTAATGCTGTTAAAATAATTAAAAAAAATAAATTAAGATTTAGAGTTCAGTTTATTGTTGGAGCTCCCTATGATAATGAAAAAAGTATGAAAGAAAGTTATGATATGGCTAAAAAAATAAATGCAGACTACACTCTTTTTCCAATATTAATGCCACTTCCTTGTACTGAAATTAAAGAAGTTTGTGAAAAAGAACATTTAATAGAAAAGCGAAAATTTAAAGATTCTCATGAAATGTATACTCATCCTGTTATTCGTACAAAATTTGTTTCAAGAAAAGAAATTCAAAAAGTAGTTAACAAGGTTAGAAATTATCAATTAAAAAAAATAATTAATGAGGGAATTAAAATGAGAGGGATTATATTTTTCTGGGACCTAATGGTCTTTCTTGTATATTATAAACCCAAATATGGTTTAGAGGTTGATAATGCGTTTAGGTTTACGGTAAATAAATATTACCTTGAAGATTTAGAGAAGAAATCTAAAATTCAATAGCGTTGTTATTAAAAATAGCTTAAAATTTATAGAATAAATTTATTAACCTTAAAAAATTCAGATTTCAATGAAAATAATATGTTTAGATGGGTTTAAACCTGAATATCTCAAGGATGCTCCTTTTTTAAATAAATTATCAAAAGGGCATCTTCATGGAGAATTAGAAACTGTTTTTAGTTTTACAGGAATTTCTGCTAGTTTTTTTACAGGAGATTATCCAAATAAACATGGAGTGTTTGTTATGTTTGAATTATCTAAAAAGTGTTTTGTTCTTAAAATAAATAATAAATTTTTAACATTATATAAAAATCTATTGAGGTTTATGAAAGGGAAAAAGTTTTTTTATAGTTATTATAATATTCCTCATCATGCATTAAAATATTCTAAACCTGCATTAGATAAGATGTGGTATCAGAAAAATGTTTTAGAAGAGAAAACTTTATTTGATTACCTTGATGAGAATAACATAACCTATAGTTATTTAGATTTTCCTCATTTTG
>CAZJPU010000006.1:0-20733 GCA_964548105.1 Candidatus Woesearchaeota archaeon
TATATTTTTTAACTTATTTAGTTCTTTTGCTAGGACTCTATGTGTTAACTTCTATTGTATTATCTATCCTAAGAAAAATTCTACCTAAGATGTTTATAGGACTGACAGATAGTATCTTAGGAGGAGTTTTAGGAGGATTAAAAGCGATAGTATGGCCGGCATTTTTAGTATATGAATTGCTTAAATTCTTAGGAATTTAATAAAGCCTATTACAAAAAATAATCCTGAATTTAAGGTAAACTATAATTGAAATACAAAACAACTCTAAAACTATAAAAATACTTTAATACCATTAATACTCTTTTCAATTTATGATATTTTCAATAATCCTAGCATTAATCATTGGAATTCTTGCAGGAACAATTACAGGATTTTGACCACATAGTTCACCAAATTTTTACTTAAATTTACAAAATTACTTACAGGTTTTAAGGGCAAAATAAAGAAATACGCCCAAAATACCCAAAAGGGAAGGATTGGTGTTTTAGGATTGATTTATTGATAATTTCTAACCAATCAATTTATTCATTATTTCAATCTCCTTAGATAACGTCAAATCGCCTATTGCTTGAGATTCTTCTTTAAAATAAGAATTAAACTCCTCAATTATCTCTTTATGCTCATTAGAAACCTTTAAAGGAATAGATTGTCTTTCCCATCTACCAAGAGTAATATTTACTTCCTCTGGAATTAGAATTCCTGAAATATTATTTATAGGGGCAATTTTAGTATCATTTTTTTGATAAATACTCCTTTCATAGTCTATCCAATTTCTCATGACATTTACGTATCTCGCAAGTAAAATACCTTTTCTAATACCCCTATTATCATAATGGTCAGCAGAAACCGAAGGCAATTCAATATTTATATCATCACCATCTAGATTACCCCCCCTATCTTCATAACTTGTTTTAAGTGTTAGAGTATCACCTACTCCTGTCTTTTTTAATTTCAAGATTACTATTCCCCCCTTAGTTTCTTCGCCTTCTCTTTTTGAAGGGAAAAGTGTATTGACCTTCATTATTTCTCCAGTAGCTTCGTTAACTTCTGGTGAGCCATATACTTTTTCTATATCAAATCCTGAAGCATCAAGTTGGAGCAGTAAGTTGAAAACAAGAGGGGTTACCATATACTCAAACTCATCATCCATTCTTGTCTTAAATTCTTTTGCAGAATGGACTGAATAATAATTAGCACCCCTTATCTTGGTTATAGCCTCAACAAGTTCTGTATTGAAATCAACTCCAACACCAATAAATGTTGTATATACCTTATTATCCGAGTTTTGCCCTGTCATGCCAAGAAGACCTCCTTCGCTGGTCTCTCCCCTATTTGGCATTGCATCTGTTAAGAAAATAACTCTATTTTCATACTCTTCATGGTTAATATCTAAATAATCCTTAAATTGTTTTGTACCTTTAGTCATACCTGCACCCATATTTGTTCCACCCCTAGCCTGAAGCTCAAGAATATGACCTTTAATTGCATTCATATCAGTATCTCCAACTAAACTTAATGAATTTGCAAGATACGCATCATTATCAAATAGAACCATGCCAAACCTGTCATCTTCATTTAGATGGTCAAGCAAACTCACAACAGATTTAGAAGCTATCTCCATCTTACTCTTTCCTGCATCCTCGTCAGCCTCTTCTTCAAGTTGTTCCCTATTCCCAAATTGGTCATAATAATATCTATTAAATGAAGAACCCATTGAGCCAGATATGTCAAGAACAATTACAAGATTCAATTTCTTTCTCTGAAAATCACTTTCTTTAATCCCCGAATTTAATCCCACCTGTAAGTAATATTCGTCTTCTTTTGAAAATGGGTCTTTAGACAAAGAATAACTATAAGAAGGACAAAATAGCTTCTCACAAACAGTTGTATCTCCTGTATCAAAAAAATATTCATAATATAATCCTTCATAAGTTATATCTGTTGGTAATGGGAGATAATCATTTTCAATGTTTTTTCTAAAGTTACTAATATCTTTCGCCCCACCAACAGCAAAACCTAAATTTTCTCCAGCATCAGCCATCATAAAAGAAGTGGCCAGGGATTTTGGAGAACTCATTACACCAAAGAATCCAAAACCTCCAATTCCTATAACAACTATTGGCAAAAGTATTAATGGAATAAGTGCAATTTTTACATGTTTTTTTACTGCATAAACAATTCCTACAATTATGAATATCAAAGCAAGGATGGGAACAGAAAGAATAGCAAGTTCAAATTTCATAAATAATAATAAAAAACCTAATCCTATTAATATCAAGGGAGTAACTAAAAGCCAGATGCCTAATCTTCTTCCTACATTTACACCGTTCTGGTCTAATTTTCCTTTAGCAATAAGATATATTGAGATTATAAGCCATAACAATATCAAAATTCCTCCAGCAACACCTCCAAAAATTAGCCATTGCTCAGCAGAAGTAGGAGTATACTTCCAGTCATCTGTTTTTCCAAAAATTCCAGATAAGAAGTAAATTATAATAATGATGGCAAGGATTATAACAGGAATTGCGATTTTTTTATTTATAAAGTCAATCATTTTATCACCCCTAATCAACCTTTCTTTAAAAATTGATTGAAGACTTCAAATTAAATTGAAGTTTATTTATAAATGAATTATGTACTATATAAAAGTTTTTAAAAAATATCATTCTAATAAGTTTAAGTAACCAATATACCCAAAAGCAATATTTGAGGTCTTTTAAACCATGATAATAGAATTAGTTATAGCAATCATCGTCGGAATATGTGCAGGAACAATTACAGGCCTTATTCCAGGAATCCACATCAATCTTATTGCAATTACACTTTTAGGTTTTTCAGCATCTCTACTTAATATTGTTTCACCTCTAACTTTAGTTATATTCATTACTGCAATGGCAATTACCCATACTTTTATTGATTATATTCCTTCAATCTTTTTAGGAGCTCCGGATGAAGACTCAATTCTTTCAGTTCTTCCAGGCCATAAACTCCTACTAAAAGGCCATGCATATGCTGCGGTTATTCTCACTCTTTATGGAAGTCTTACAGCATTACTAATAATTATCCTTCTAACTCCAATATTTATCTACCTACTTCCAATAATTTACCCCTACATCCAAAGAATCATGTGGATTATTTTAATTATTGTTTCATTATACCTGATTTCAACAGAAAAAAACAAAAAACTATGGGCACTAATTATTTTTATTCTTGCAGGCCTCCTAGGAATAGCAGCACTTAATCTTAATATCAAAGAACCTCTTTTACCTTTATTAACCGGCCTTTTTGGTGCTAGTAATTTAATAATCAGTCTTCATCAAAAAACCAAAATTCCTCCTCAAAAAATTATTAAATTAAAAAAAATTAGATTAAATAAAAAATCTTTCCTAAAAGCATCTCTTGCTTCAATTATTGCAGCACCTTTTACAGCATTTCTTCCAGGACTAGGTGCAGCACAAGCAGCTTTAATTGGAAAAGAAGTTTTAGGAGAAACAGATAGTAGAGAATTCTTATTTCTTCTTGGAGCAATTAATACTATTGTCATGGGACTTTCATTTGTTGCCCTATACTCAATTCAAAAAACAAGAACAGGAGCAGCAGTAGCAATATCAAAACTCCTTCCAGAACTTTCATATACAAACCTCCTGCTTTTAATAGGAACAATAATAATTGCAGGAATAATTTCATTTTTTATAGCAATTAATATTTCAAAATTTGCAGCAAAAAATATTCATAAAATAAAATACAAAAAACTTTCAATAACCATTATAATAATTCTATCAATTATAGTTCTCATTTTCTCTGATTTCACAATTATTGGAAAATTACTCAGTATTTTGGTTTTTATAACTTCGACAGCTCTTGGAATTTTCACAATCTCAATCGGAATAAAAAGAATGCACTTAATGGGTTGTTTGTTAGTGCCTACAATTCTGTTTTATTTATTGTAAGAATTGTAGCAGACCAAGAATCTCTGATTGTGTAGTGGACCAAAAAAATTTGAGGTTTTAGAACAGACTATTCTGCCTTATATTTTATAAAAAAAAGATTATACTATAACGTCCCTCTTACTAGTAAGGGAATCTTGAACCACTGCTATATCCTTTTGCCCCAAATCTCCCACCTCCAAATCTTGCTTTGTCAAAAACCAAGCAAACTTTAAGAAATTTTGAGCAATAAGATTATCCATATTTAATTTATACATATCAGATTTCCCAACCCTTCTTGTTTTAATAACTATTCCTTTTTCTAAAAAATCATCAAAAAAATTTATCAAAGAATTATAACTAATATTTGCCTCTCTTGCCATATCTGTCATATTAAAATCAAAAAAATGGTTTCCAATTAAAAAATTTAAAAATCTCAGTTTAGGAGTATCTCCAAAATATTCTAAAAATACCGATTGATTTTCTTTTTCCATTTCCTTAGTTTCCTTAATTTCATTAGTTTTCTTAGTTTTTTAAATGTTTCTCTTTCATGACCTTAAACTATCAAAATCAGAAACATTTAAATATTTACCTTTTCATAAAATTACAATGGAAAAAGAGAAAGCACAATTAATGTTCAAACTAGCATTCTCAAAAAGAAATTGGGGAGCAAAATATGATAGAACAGAACATTACAAAAGATTTCCCAATATTAATCAAATTATAAAAGAATTAAACAAAGTAAATTGGATGCTTATAAAAAACAAACCCAATTATACAGGCATATCCTTAAACCCCCAATTCAAGAAAGAAATAATTGAATTCATAGAAAAAAATATACCAGAAGTAAAAGGATGGATTTCATAACCCTATAATGCTTGAACCCACAATATTATTTTATTTGTTGTAAAAAGTAATAAAGAAAGATACTTAAAAGCAGTTTTGTTTAATAAAACAAGAATCAAAAGGAGGTTATTATCATGGCAGATCTAGGAACCGCAGGACTTATCGGAGGCATAATTAATGCAATAGTTATGATCCCACTAAGTGCTTTAGCTTTAATGATATCTACAAAAATTTTCAAACTAGCAGATTCTAGCTACAAGACAGCAATTAAAATAGCATTTATTCTAGGTATCTTAAGTATATTACTTACAGTTATCGGATATTTTGTTCCAGCAATTGCAGGCATTGCTTTTTGGTTAGGCGTAGTAATCATAAGCATCATTGTAGCATTATGGTTAATAAAATCAAGTTATAAAGTAGAATGGGGCAAGGCAGCATTAGTATGGCTAGTGTGGTTTGTATTAAACTTAATTGTAGCATTTGTAGTTGCATTAATACTAGGAGTATTGCTCTTAATTATTGGAGTCAGTGCATTAGTAGCAACTGGTTAAACTTTTATTTTTCTTTTTTTTCTTTTTTTTTATTTTATTAATTCCTTGAGAATTCTATAGTCTGATCTCTTCTTTTTCCAACACCAACTCTTTTAATTGGAACTTGTAAATTCCCTTGTATAAAATCTATATACTTTCTGGCATTTGTAGGTAAATCTCTTGGCGTTCTTGCATTTGTTGTATTCTCTCTCCACCCCTCTAAATTATTATAAATTGGAACTACTCTTCCTAATTCTTCAGTTACTGGAAAATAATCAATTCTCTCTCCATCTAATTCATAACCAATACATACGGGAATAGTTTCTCTTCCATCTAAAACATCAAGTTTTGATAAAGATATTTCACTAATCCCATTAACTCTAACAGCATACTCTCCCATAACTAAATCTAACCAACCACATCTCCTAGGCCTTCCAGTTGTAGTCCCAAACTCTCCTCCCCTTTCTCTAAGCCATTCACCATAATCATTATCTTGTTCTGTTGGAAAAGGCCCGTTTCCAACTCTTGTTGTATATGCTTTTAAAACTCCAATTACACTATCAAAATAAACATGACATCCTACACTTATTGAAGCAGCATCCCTTACAGTATTAGAACTTGTAACATAAGGAATAGTTCCTAAATCAACATCTAAAAATGTTCCTTGCGCTCCTTCAAATAACAAATTTCCATCATTCTTTTTCACTAGTCTTCCTATATCTTTATAAATATAAGGAAGTAATTTTTCTCTTGCACTAAATAACTCCTCAATCTCCTCTGAAAACCTAGAGCCATTAATTTCAACACCAGAACCTTTTAAAAATTTATTTGTTTCTTCCACTCTTTCTACAACTTTTCTTTCTAAACCTTTTTCATCAAACAAGTCATAAACATTCAAACCAACCCTTGTAACCCTATCTCCATAGGTTTGACCAATTCCTCTTCCAGTAGTTCCAATTTTTTTCCCGGTTACTTCATCTAATGCAATATGATAAAAAAGTGTAAGAGGAGCTCGGTCTGCTATTCTAAGATTTCCAGGACCTACTTGAATTCCTCTCTTTTGCAAACTCCCAATTTCTTCAACAGTTTTTATAGGATTAAAAGCAACATTATTACCAATTAAATTTAAAACATTAGACCTTACTATTCCAGAAGGTATCCCATGAAGTTTATACTCATTCTCACCAACCAGAATAGTATGTCCTGCGTTTCCTCCTCCCTAAAACCTTACTACAACTCCATGTTTTTCTGCTAATATATCTACATCTTTTCCTTTTGCTTCATCTCCCCATTGCGTTCCTAAAATTATTGTATTTCCCATTTTTCAAAAAAATCACTCTTTTTTTACCTCTAAACCATGAGGCAACATATCTCTTTGAGTTCTTGCAGAAGCTTTTTCAAGCAAACTCTTTTCTTTAACATTCTTTCTAAAACTACCTAAATCTACCCCTCCTGCATTTGAAATAGTTGCTCTTATATATCTTGCATCATCTTCAACACAAGGTTTAAGCCTTCCTCTGTAAGGGACATAACCTAAAACTCCTTCGATAGTTGCTCCTGAAAGTGAAGATTGTCCATATCTTCCAAGTACAGACTCCGGACCTATTTTCCCAGATTCTCCTCCTCGAAGATTAATACCATACATAGAAACCAATCTTGCTCTTGGACTTCCCTCCCCCCAAGTTTCCACATGAGTAATATCTTCACCAAAAACAGGTCCTTTTTTACCCTCTACTTCTTTAAACTTTCCTCCTGCTGCTTCAAAAAATCTATTAAAATAATTTCCCATCATAGCAAAATCAGAAAGTGCTAAAGCAACAGTAATATCATGTACTGTTTCAATACCCCCATCAAGAGCAAATGGAATATATCTTCCACTATTATTATGATATCGATTCCTTGCTCTAGCAATATCAAGCCCAACAGTAAATTGTCCTCTTCCATTTCCCCTTTTAGAACCTGTCTGACATATAGACCCTACTCCCATTCCTGCAATCACATAATCAACTCCTTCTTTTGCAAATATTGTAAAATCCTTTCCTTTTACAATATTCCCAACTCCAAAAGGTTTATCCCTAAGCTCTTTACTTGCTTTCATATATCTAACCATATCAACAGCAGTCTGAAAACAAGCATTTGAACTATCAATACATAAGGTATCTACCTGAGGAGCCCATTTTTTTAGTTCATCCTTCCAATCTCCTCGCGTATTAACAACAGCTCCAATAAAATTAGTATCATATTTTTGCTTAAAAGCTAATTTTCTAAGAATCCCATTATCATCAACTATCGGTATAAATCCCCTATTCCCCTCTTGCCCCAAAACATTCGCAATTTCTCTAGGATCCTCATTGTCAACTAAAACTCTTACCTCATTTTCTTTTCCAACCCCTTTTCGCAAAGGCAACATTAATTTTTGAATTGGGGTGTCTGGAGGAACAAAAGGAAGATTATCAGGATCATGCACATATACTCCAACTAATTTCTGATCTTCAACAATTGGAATAACAGAATGACCTGTTTTTTCAACCACTGCTTTTACAACTTTTTCAAGAGGCCAATTTGACTCTGCTTTTGCAGGATCAGAAGCAAATTGTATTGCTCCTTTTTTTACTCTTGCTTTATTATTTTTATCAAGAATTTCTTGTTTATATTCTTCTGGCAAACTTCTAGGATCAAAAGATAAAATTCCCTGTCTTCCAGCCTCCATAGCCATATCAGGACCAACAACACACTGCATTCTAGCAGTCATATAAGGATATTGTAATGTAATCGCCTCTGGATTTGTATTAGTTCCAAGAACTGTTTCTAAAGAAATATCTTCAGGAGGTTTAACAACCCAATCAGGTAAAATAAGATACTCACTCAAACTTTCCGAAACATGACTACTTATACGATCCACCATTTCAATAAAATACAATACTAGTTTTTAAGAATTATTATTATATAAAATACCTTATACCCTCACTAATTATCCTTAACACTCCACCTAGAAAACCACATAATAGCTAAAACTCCAACTAATGTAACAACTACTGCAGAAAAATATTCTATAAAAATTGCCTGCCCTTTTAGCCCCAACTTATCAATTAAATTATCAATTGAATTCTGAATAGGAGTTCTCCAAGACAATGCAATCAAAAAAGCAAAAGCAGCAGTTATTGCAGTAACAGTATGTTTTTTTAATTCTTTTTTAAAAGCTATTGTAGAACCTTTAGTTTTTACATATATCTTAGAATTTTTTGTTTTACTATATGCATATTTCAATCTTTCAGCCAATCTTTTCCTAACTTCTTTATCAATATCTTTTCTTAAACTTTTCTCAAGTTTTTTATCAAGTTTTTTATCAAGTTTTTCTTCAATTTCTTGTTTTACTTCTTCTTCAACATCTTTTTTCACTTCTTTTTCAAGTTTATTACTTAATTTATCAGTCATTTTAAAATCTAGTTTCTTTTTTCCTAAGTTTCTTCTTTTCTAAAGAAAAAACCTACATTTATAAAATTAACTTATAAATCATAAAGTTTACTAGAACAAGCCCCTGAACTACAACCATCAAAACAATGAGTACATAATTTATCCTTAGGTAAACCTATAGCAGAAACCATATCTCCCATTTTTTGGTATCTTAAACTTGTAAATTTCAAATCTCTTCTAATTTCATCAACCATACCTCGATGATTTGAAGAACTTTCATTAATATATTCAGAAACATCTGCACTTTCTCCTCCAATCTCCCTTATAGCCCTTCTTGCTGCTAAATCAAAAACATCTTTAGATCTTGAAAAATTTAAAAAATCACAAGAATTAATTAAAGGAGGACAAGCAGACCTCATATGAACTTCATTTGCCCCATATTCTTCAAATAAAACATTTACTACTTCTCTTAATTGCGTACCCCTTACAATAGAATCTTCGCAAAACAAAACTCTCTTTCCCCGAATTAATTCTTCTATTGCAATAAGTTTCATTTTTGCAACAAGATTTCTTTCGTCTTGATTTTGAGGCATAAAACTTCTAGGCCAGGTAGGAGTATATTTTGTATAAGGCCTCTGATAAGGGGTTTTTGTTTCATTAGCAAAACCAATTGCATGCCCTGTTCCAGAATCAGGAATTCCTGCAACCACATCAATTTTTAACCCTTCTCCCATATCAATTTTTCCATGAGCAGCTCCAGAATCATTTCTCATAACTTCTACATTACGCCCTTCGTAATTTGAAGCAGGATAACCATAATAAACCCACAAAAAAGAACATATAGCCATTTTATCTTCTGGTTTTTTTAACTGCTCACAACCACCCTCATCCATTCGTACAATTTCTCCAGGACCTAATTGCCTTTCAAATTCAAAATCCAGGTTTTGGAATGCAAAAGTTTCTAGTGTTGCAGCCATAGCATTTCCATTCTTTTTCCTTCCTACTGCAATAGGAGTTCTTCCAAACTTATCTCTTGCAAGATAAATTCCATCATCTGTTAATAACATTAATGAAGAAGATCCCTTTATATGGTTTTGAACAATTTCAAGACCATCTTTAAAATTTTTTCCTTGATTTATTAAAGATGCTATTACTTCTGTAGGATTTACCCCAATTCCACTAACTTCTGCAAAATGCACCATTCTACCTTTAGCAATTCCTGCAAGTTCTTCTAGATTAGTAACCTTCCCAACATGCACAATAGAATAAGTTCCTAAATGAGAATCAATTTTTAATGGTTGTTCTTCATGATCACTTATAACTCCAATCCCCTTGTTCCCCCTTGTGTTTTTAGCAAATTCTCCTAGTTTAGATCTAAATTGATCATTAGAAATTGTATGAATTTCTCTTTGCAGCTTCTCACCATTAGATACCACTAATCCTCCAAATGAAGTTCCTAAATGAGAATGATAATCTGTTCCAAAAAATAAATCTCTCACACAATCATCTTTTGATACAGTTCCAAAAAATCCACCCATTTTTTCCTCAAATCAAAATAACATTTTACCTTTTTAAATTAAATTACAATAAAAAATACAAATCATTAAATAATCCCCTGAATAACATTAAAAAAACTAAAACCACTTTTCAATCTCCAATCTATTGCACAAGATTTTTCTTACAAATTTTTTTAGAAATATATGCAATTATCACAGAAATAATTAAAAAAACTCCAAGAATAAAAAAAGATGGAACAATCCTATAAAGTTCCTTATTAAGAACCATGGAATCTGTTAATATCTTGGATAAAATAACTAAAGGATTTAAATTAATTATAAATTTAACAAAAGGCCCGGCTACTACTGATGGAGCAAGAATATCTGCAAGAATTAACAAAAGAATCAAAAGAAAAATTGTCAGAAGAATTGAAATACTTTGATTCCTTACTAAATAACCTATACTCATTCCTATAAACACAAAAATTGAAGCAGTTAAAAAAATCCCTAAAATAAAAATTTTAAGATTATCAATTGTTAAATTAAACCAAAAATAACCTACTAAAAACAAAACAAATGCCTGGATTCCTACAAAAAATAAATTTATTAAATAATCTGCCATTAAAAAAGAAGTATCCCTTGTGGGAGCTATCAATTCCCTAAAATAACTTGGTTGATTTATTTGTTTTAAAATAAACATATTCGACAAAACTAAAGAAGTGAAAGTTATAATTATAGCAACCAAGGTGGGAAATACTAAAAAAACTCTTTTATCAGTTATAGGAAAGGCATTTTTAAAACTCGCTGAAACTAATCCAGATTCTAAACTTCCAGATAAATCCTGAACACTAGATGCAAAAGTATTTAATCTCAAAATAAATGAACTTATTCTTTCTTTACTTTCACGAGTTTTTTGAATTGAAGAATCGAGATCTCCATCTAATTGATCAAGAGTTATCCTAATCTCCTCTAAATTATTCATCATCTCATCATAATTTTCTAAAAAAGGCACTAAGTCATTAGTAAGTTCTTGAGTTTTTTCTAACTCATTGATTAAATCATCCATTGAATTTAATTCATCGCTAATAGATAACAAAATTAAATTAGCATAATTATAACCTTCTTGATCCAAAGATATATAAAGAAAATTTCTAAGGATAAGAATTGAAGTTTCTATCTCTTGTTTTCTATTTCTAAACTCAGTAATATTACCTTCAAGATTTTGATTATTTTCATTTATTTCTATTTTAAGTTGATTAACAACAGGCTCTAATTCTTTAAAAGAATAGTAAATTTCATCAAAATTTGTTCTCAATTCACTTAAATTTTTTTTGTATTCTATTAAAACTTTTTCTTGAGAATCTAATTCTTCAAAAACCTCATTTAATTCTACTTTTGCTTCACCTATAGAAGTAGAATAAATCGTTAGTTGAGAATTAATCTCATCAGAAGTTTGTTCAAACTTAAAAGATTGTTCTTGTAAAATATTTTCCATTATAAATTGTTTTGAATAATATTCTACCATCTTAACAGTATTATCTAAATAAATATCAATCCGATGAATCCCCTCAATATTTTTAACAAACATACAAACAGTTGTTTTAGAATCAGATAAATCATATAAACAATCACTTAAAGAAGAAAAAGTTTTAACATTTTTTAAATTATCAAGATTAAAATCATAATCAGGATCTTCATCAATAACTCCTATCTGAATATTATTAAAATTACCAGAATTAAGTGTAAATCCAGAAATAAGAATTAAAAGAACAGGACAAATAAATAATACTATAAAATAAATCCAATTTCTAGAAATTATATTTAAATTTTTTTTAAAAATAGTAAAGATTTTCATTGTAAAAGTTTCTGAAAGATTTCATTGAGAGTTTTATTTTTTCCATAATTAGATTTATATTGATTCGGTGTCGCCATCGCATAAATCTTCCCTTTATTTAAAATAGCAACCCTATTACAATTCTCATCAATTTCATCTAAAAGATGAGAAGTTACAAGAATAGTTGTTCCTTCTTTATTAATCCTCTGAATATATTTCCATAAAATACCTCTTAGTATAGAATCTAAACCAACTGTTGGTTCATCAAGTATTAAAAGTTCTGGCCCATGAATTAAAGATACAAGAATATTTGCCCTTTTTTTCATTCCTCCTGAAAGATAAGTAACTTGGGTATTTTCAAATCCTTCAAGACCTAATAAATTTAAAAGTTCGTTAAATCTTTTTTTTATAATCTTTTTCTTTACATTATATAACTTCCCAAAATAATAACTATTTTCACGAATTGTAAGTTCGTTAAAAAGCATATTTTCTTGGGTTGCAAAACCTGTTTTTTTTCTTAAATAATTCCTTTTTTTTAATGCATCTCTACCATCAAAAATAACTTTTCCTTTATCCACGTTTATCATTCCAACAATGATTTTTAATAAAGTACTTTTTCCACCTCCACTTTTTCCAATAAGTCCAAAAATTTCTCCTTTTTTTATAAAAAAAGAAATCCCATTTAAAACATTTTTTCCCCTAAAACCCTTTTTTATATCTTTAAACTCTAAAAAAACCATGATTAAATGAAACAATGAGTGTTTAAAAAATTAATCAAAAATAGGCGTTGTCAGGAATAGATTGATTTGACTCTTTTGTTATTGAATTTATATTTCTTCCACCCTAATTAATAAAGAGGAAAAATAAAATTCTTAAAAGGAATCAATGCCTCAAAAATTTTAATTAGAACTCCAAACAACCCTCAAAAATACAAATCATTAAATAACCTTAAAAAATATTGAAGATTTCTTAAAATAACACCTATCAAAAACAAAAACTAAAACCACTTTTCAATAGATTCTTGTTTTTCACTATCTCTTCCAAAAATACTTTCAATATATTTTTTTGTAAGTTCTAAGTCTTGCTTAATATAAGAAGGAACATTAAAATTCCTTGTTAAATCTAATGCAGGCTCAAGATACTTCACAATACTTCCATGAGAAATTGTAAAAATAATCTTTCCTCCACAATCGCATTTACCCCCCAATGGCGGCCTTCTAAAAATAGTATTACACTTACTACACCTAAAATTTTGCTGACTAAATTTTCTAAGATTACCCTTTAAATCTCTCATAAAATGTCTATCAATAATTAATCTTGCAACATCTCCATGATCAACACTTCTTAATTTTTCACATAAAATCATCTGAGATTCAACTTTATCTCTCATTGTAGGAAGAGTTTTATAAGAACTACATGTTGCTCCTGAATTAAAATCAGTAGTTTTGTGAGTAAATCCTATATTAATATAAGGATCCACATTTTTAGCAAGTCTTTGTTTTACTGTATCAATATTAACTTCTCCAGAATGCAATTCTTTTTCAGCTTTCTCATACAACTCCAAAGGATAATTATTAACTAATTCAAAATCCAAGATTTGATCATCAACCTCTCTTGCATTTATCCTTCCGTTTAAAACTAATGGAGCATCTTGTGTTCCCCCCCTATGTGAAGGTAAAAAACTTTTTGAAAAATTTATTAAAACATCTAATAATAACATAAGAGCTGCTTCATCCCCATCACAATCACGCCTAATTGCTGCATGAAGATAAGGGCTAGCTAATAATCCTTGGGCTTTTGTAAAACCAATTATCCTACAAATAACTCCTGCACAATTATGAGGGGCCATACATACTCCTAACTGCCCTACTAAGTCTTCTCTTTTTTCAATATTAAAAAAACTCTTAAGTCCATAAAATTTAACTAAAAGTTCATCCATAAATTTACTTATATTCTTAAAAACTTCATCTCCTTTTTCATCACCCGAAAGATGATTGCAAGGTAAGAGAACATCATGATGCTTTAATTCCAAAATTTGATTCTCATCAACCAAATCCTTTCCTAAATAATCTTTTGTATAACCAAGTTCTTTTAGTTTACCAATACTAACCTCAATTTCCTTAGGATTAAAATGAGTCAAAGGCAACTCAGTCATATCATACCGAATAGTTCCATCTTTATTAACACACAAATTATGTTTTGCCCTTAAAACTCCTTTCACTAAATTTTCTAACTCATGATTTTTAGAACTTGTCCCTCTAACTCCTTTTATTAAACTAGGCATCTCAACTCTTAACATTCCAATTTTTGCTCTTGCACTTTCAAAATAATGTTTCATATCAATCCTCCCAGGTTTAAAATTATTTCCGATTTCATGAATTTTACATTTTTCCCCCTCAATCTCTTTTTGACAAATTTTACAAAAATATTTTTTCTCAGTTTTACTACCACATACTTCACAAAAATTATAAACACTTTCTCTATCGCACTTTTTACAATAATTAAATGGAAAATCTCCTTTCACACTTCCAACTTCAAAAGCCGTATTAACACTTCTAAATCTCCCCCCTTCTTTACCTACTGGAAACAAAACATTCGGACTTCCAGTTAATTTTCTAAGTTTTGCTTTTTCAGGCCTTCCCATCCTACTTCCTATAAACTCTCCTGCCTTATCTTTAATTTGAAATTTACTTAACTTGTTAATCACAATCAATACATCCTGCTCTTTTTTAAAATCAAAATTAATATGTAATTCTTCCAAAGGAGATCTATCAAAACCCAGGTTTACAAGTAAAGTCTCTGCCTCTTTTTTTTCTAAAATAACATTTTCTATAGAAACATTATGAGGAACTCCTAATAATTCTAATGCTCTTTTTCCTACCTTAAACCTCTCTTGTTCAGAACTGTTATAAGGAAATAATAACTTCTCATTATTAATTCTTGAATGTTGAAACCAATCTATAAATCCAAGAAACTGTTCATAATCAATTTGATTCCAATAATAAATATAAGTAGGATGTAGTGGAATTTTAAATTTAAGAGACAAATCCATTGCTTTTTCTAAACTTACTTCATAATAATTTTCAACACTCCCTCCCTCTCTTTCTAACTCTAAATTCCACCATTCTTCTACATATCCCGGTTTTATCAAAACAGCGTTTCTATTTATCACATCTCCTAATGGAAACAAAAGATCTCCTGAATAAATTATTTCACTAATTTCTCCATATAATTCCTTAGTTTCATCATAATCATCCATTTTTTTAACACTTCCATTTTTAAATTTTACAATAGGGCCATCAATTACATCACAAGGAGTAGTAACACACCCTTTTGTGGGCTTTTCTATTTTTAGCTGAGTTCCTGTAGCAATAAAATCATCACTAACAGCCATTGTAGCAGGATGAACACTAACAGCACTAAACCCTGCAACCCTGCTCCTCCCATACCTAAATCTAAACCCTTTTCCAGGATGTCCAAAAACAGGCCTTCCAGCAACCAAATCTCTTATATAAGTAGGACTTACATCTGATTTCCCTTTTTCTCTTTTTTCATGCAATTCTACATATTCTTCTAACCATTCCCAATCATTAATCTTTATGCCATTTTTTTGCATTCCTTTTAAAATCCTTAAACCCTTTTTTGCTTTTTGAGCAAGCCCCTCTCCAAAAATCAAACAAAATCCTCCCCTTATAAAATCAGTATCAACCCTTCCAAGATTCTTATAATTTGAAACCTCTCTTTTTTCAGTAGGATCTCCACAAATTTGTACTGGAAGATTTTTAGCAATAAAATAAGCTTCTTCTTCTGTAGGCAAATACTGTAAATTAGTAACCCTTTCATGATAATCATATACTTCTGTAACAGTTCTTTTACACTCTTCTTCTGTCGGATCATACCTTGAATAACCAAACATCTGCCTTATGTAATCTATTAACATAATAACAACGCATCCAGCAGTGGTTCCTGCACTTCTTATTGGCCCTGAAAAATATGCTTTTAAATAAGTCTCTCCAATTTGCGTTTTCCCAAGCTTTATTTCTGTAAAACCTTCAATAGGACTACTTACGACCCCTAAAGTAGTATAAGCAAAACCAATTCTTATTCCAGCATCCATAGCTTCTAACTGAGTTTCAAACTTACAATATTTTTCTTTAGCGATTTCTTCTGCAATTTTAAAACTTACAGTATTATCCAAAGAACCATATTCCCCTTCTAATTCAAGAATTCTATTTATAATATCTTCATTATCCAACTGGGGATAAACAGTAGCAATTAATTTCACAACCTTTGCAGCCATTGTCAATGCTAAAGGAACTTCTACACTATCTGCAGGATCTAATCCTTTTGCTCTTGCCTTTTTAGCAACATCATAATTTTTTTGGATTTCACAGTCAAGGCTATCAAAATATTTTTCAGTTTCAGAACCAAACCCTGATTTTTGTTTATCTTTCATTTTAAATACCTCTGATTTAGAGCATTGTTTTATAGAATAGTTTGTTTAAAAGTTTTTATGTGCACCAATGGTTTTTTTAAGAAAATTTTTCTTAGAAAACTTTAAAATTGTCTGTTTCCTAAATTATTCATGACTAAAATAATTGATTTAACAAAACAGAGTAAAGAAGAGATTGAAAGTTATCTCTCTGAATTAAAAAAACAAAAAAAAGTTGTCGTAACTAGTGGTTATTTTGATCCAATCCATCATGGACATATAGAACTTTTCAAGCTCTCAAAAGAATTAGGAGACCATTTAATTGTAGTTATCAATAATGACAATCAAACAATACAAAAAAAAGGGTTTGTATTTATGTCTCATGAAGAAAAAGCAAAAATTATTTCAGAATTTGAATGTGTTGATGATGTTTTTATTAGTATTGATAAAACTCAACCCGTAATCGATACACTAGATTTCTTAAAACCCCATATCTTTGCAAAAGGTGGTGACCGCTATATTTCAGAAATTCCAGAGACCCCTATTTGTAGAAAACATAACATTAAAATTATTGATGGAGTTGGAGCAAAATTACAAAGTTCTTCAGAATTAGTTAAAAAAGCAGAAGAAGCTAAAAAAGAATTAGGATTAAAAGAATAAATTTTAACCTAGTCCCGAATTACCTACACCTTTTTCTTTCATACAATTACTCTCAACATTATCAACCTCTTTTTTCTCTCCTTCTCCCTCTAATTTTTCACTCTCTAACTCTACATTCTCATCCTTGTTCCCATTATTTTCTTCAATTGCTTTTCCCCCCACATCATCATCCTCATCATCACACCCAAGAGCATCATCATCAAAAAAATCTAAAATTCTAATTCCCCCACTTTTTAAATTTAAAATAGGAACCTTACAAAGATCTGGTTGATTTCCAACCTTTTCTTCAAAAGCAGTCATAGATTGCCAACAAGAATTACTTATTATTAAAATGCCATTATATTTATCAATATCTGCCCTATGTAAATCTCCAGTTGTAACAATATCTGGAACCTCTCTTATTAACATAGGATCTTCTTTTGCATTAGGAATATATGTAGTAGCTCCATGACTTGGTGCTAAATGCCTTCTTAATAATAAATGTTTCACAACTTTTGCAGGAGAACTATGCGCATTACCTAATCTTAATTCTTCAATCTCATTAATAATATTATGCATACTTGCTCCGTGATACATTAAAACCTTAATTCCAGGTTTCTCTCCCTTACTTGCAATCTCCACTAAACTAGGATTACTCACAAAATGCAAATTAGGGATATGGTGCAATGGTTCTGCAAAATCCTCCCCAATAGGAGGTTGAGGTTCAGCAACTCTAACAGCATCATGCTGCCCAGCACACTGTATAATACTAATATGTTTAGGAATTTTTCTATAAAATTCTGCTAATTTTTCATACTGTTGTTTAATATCTTTAATTAAAATATCTTTTTCTTGCCCAGGATAAACTCCTACTCCATCAATAGAATCTCCAACTACAAACATATATCTTATTTTCTTAAGATGTTCTTTTTGTTTTTCATCACAACCCTCCCCATTTAACCAATTAATAAATTTTTTAAAATTTTCTTCTAAGAAATTTTTAGATCCAGTATGAAAATCTGAAACAAAGAGTGCATAAATTTCCTCATCAGTCCTATGCCTCTCCTCTAAATGAATATCTGGATAAAAAAGATCATTAACAAACAAAAAATCCCTTGTTCCAGAACATTTAAATCCAATTACATCGTCTAACAAAATTTCCTTGCCCTTCTCATAAATCTCCTTTTTACTCTGACTTATCAAAAGTTTTGCCTTCCCAGTCAAATCTTCAACATTTAAAAGAATATTTTTATTTTTAGTTATGAACTTTTCAGTAATAATTCCAATAATTGAAAACGTTTTATTACCACTAATCTTATCAATCGAGGTCAAACTTTCTAACTCTTTTCTTTCCTGTAAAATTTTCTTAAGAAAACTATATCTATTTCTAAAATGCCTAGTAAAATCCCTAGCTTCTAATTTCTGAGAAACTAAAGTAGGAGAAGAAAGTATTTTAACAGAATTTTTATAATCTCCAAGTTCTTCATTATTTTCGCTTTCACTTCCAATTTCTATATCTTGTTTCTCATTAATACTTGTTTCCTTTTTAACTTCTACAGATATAGAAACATTTACAAAAAATTTCTCAACTAAACTTTTCTTATTATTATCAAACTTAGAAAATACTGGTTTTATTTTATCAATATTCTTATTAACTAAACTCTTTGTAATTAATTTTTGTTTAGAGATAATTGCAATTTTGTTGATTATCTCGTTTGCGACTTCCTCGTCTTTTAATTCACTTAAAAAATTTAACATTTCCCGATCTAACAAAAAACCTTTTTCAATGAATAATTTTAATATGTTCTGAGACATTTTTGTTTTTTTACCAAATTTACTAGATTTATTATAACCCTAAAGAATTAATTAAAATTTCTTTAGATTTTAAAAGAAGATTTTCTGGAATAGCCAAATTTATTTCCCTCATTCTCCCATGCCTTCCCTTACTAATAACTCTTGCATTAATTAACCCTAACATATCAAATTCTGCTAAAATATCACTTACCCTTCTTTGAGTCAATGTTTCAACTCTGACTTGTTTACATAAATCCTGATAACAAACATAAATATCTCCTGTAAAAATACCCCCCTCTGGTTTTTCAGATAACAAATATATAGAATATAAAACCAATTGAAATTGTTTTGGTTCTGTCTCAATTATCTCTAAAATTTTGTCTCTTTCAATTTTATCATTTGCTTGGTCGATATGATCAATTTTAATTTTCTTATGAGAATTCCTTTCTGCAATTTCTCCTGCAACTCTTAATAAATCTAAAGCCCTCCTAGCATCTCCATGTTCTCTAGCAGCATATGCAGCACATTTTGCAATCACACCATCATTTACAACACCAGGCTTAAATGCTTTTTCAGATCTCTTTCTTAAAATATCTTGTAACTGAATTGCATTATAAGGTGGAAAAACTAATTCTTCCTCTGACAAACTACTCCTCACTCTCTGATCAATCATATCTAGAAATCTTAAATCATTACTAATTCCAATTATTACTATTTGTATATGATTTAATTCAGAATTCAATCTAGTTAAATTATACAAAAATTCATCAGATATTTTTTTAACTGCCTGATCAATTTCATCTAAAACCAAAATAAACAGTTTTTCAGGACTAGCTTGAAGAATTTCTAAAAATCTTAAATACACCTGATCTGTTGGAAGTCCTGTAGCAGGAACACTCCCCCCTAATTTCTTAATTAATTCTGCTAAAATCCTATACTCAGTATCTGCAACTTTTTTCAGTTTGCAATTTAAATACTCTACCCTTAATATTTTGTTTTCCTTAGACCTTTTAGTAAGTTCGTTAGTAACATGTTGAATAGAAACAGTTTTACCACTTCCGGTTTTTCCATAAATAAATAAATTACTTGTCTTTTGCCCAAGCAGACTAGGAGCTAAAATTGATGCAACTCTCTCAATTTCTTTATTCCTATGAGGAATTTCATCAGGAGAATAATTTGATTGGAGTATTACTTTATCTTTAAACAAACTTCTATCACCTATTGAATTAAAAATCTGGTCTAAATTATTACTCATCTTAGCCTCTTAGTTTTATTTCCTCCTTTTTCTTATTCAAATAAATATGATTAAAGTTTATAAAGATATTTATAATCAAAAATACTACACCCTGTTTTCATATGGAACCTAAAAAAATAATTAAACAAATCCCCGTCGTTAAACAAAGAAAAACAGAAAAATAAATTAAAAAAACAACTTAAACCTACCCTAAAACCTCTGACACCCTTATTTCCATTGGAAGTATAAAAATAAGTAAAATCCACTTCAAAACCAACACCATTACCCAATATGATAACATATACTACAAAACATACTTTCTAGAACAATATATACTACAAAATATATATTAAAACATAATATTAAATTAGAATATATAAATTATATTATATATATAGTAATATAATATAATATAATATAATAAAGTTTATAAATAAAAATAAAGAATAAAGAAACTCCTATATCCTTTTTAAATACTTCCATAAGAAACCATAGGGAGAGGGTAAATCTCCATTATTAGCCCTTAATAATTAATAAAATCCAATAAATAATGATAATAAATACCTATAAAATTCAATAAATAATGTA